>JAQGMN010000395.1 GCA_028292345.1 Polaromonas sp.
GCTAAGGATGCGGCCAGGAATAACTTCCCAGACCTGATGAAAATTGGGCGTTGCCCGATTGGTTTTTGAAGAATCAGGCCAGGCTACATAAAATCCAGCAATGAGCACACAGACGGGTTACAGGCAGGACATTGAGGTACAGATGAAGCGGCTGTTCGCAACGCTGTCAGAAAAGGATCGGCGGCGCTACGCGGCGGTTGAGGCGGCCAAGCTCGGCAGCGGGGGCGTCAGTGCCATCTCGAGCCTGTTTGGGCTGGATGTCAAGACGGTGCGCCGCGGGCTGATGGAGCTGGCCCTGCTTGATGATCCCGCGCAAGACCGGGTTCGAAAAAAGGCGGTGGACGCAAGCAGCTGATTGCCAGCACCGCTGCGCTCGAGGCGAATTTTCTCGCGCTGCTGGCCGAGTTCACCGCAGGCGATCCGATGCGCCAGGGCGTGCTGTGGACGAACCTGTCCCGGCGCGAGATCAGCCGGCGCTTGGGCGCCATGGGCACGCCGGCGAGCCGCCACGTGGTGCGCAAGCTGCTCAAAAAGCATGGTCTGGGCCAGCGCAAGGCATTGCCGAGAAAAAGTCGATGGGCGCGCATCCCGATCGCAACGCACAGTTCGAGAACATAGGCCAAATCAAAGCGGCGTATCTGGCCCGGGGCGAGCCGATGATCAGCATCGACACGAAGAAAAAGGAGCTGATCGGCAACTTTGCCCGCGAAGGCCAGACCCACACGCAGGCGCAGGTGCAAACGCTTGATCATGATTTCCCCAGCGCAGGACAAGGCAAGCTGATCCCGCACGGACTGTACGACCTGGCACGCAACGAGGGGCACATGCACCTGAACATGAGCACGGAGACAAGCGAGTTCTGCTGCGATTCCATCGCGCACTGGTGGAGCCAGCACGGCACCAAGCACTACCCTGATGCCAAACGTCTGTTGCTGCTGTGCGACGGGGGCGGCTCCAACGCGTCGAACCGCCATGTGTTCAAGGAGGCGCTGCAGCACCTAGCCGATCGGCTCGGGCTGGAGATCCGCGTCGCGCATTACCCGCCATATTGTTCCAAACACAACCCGATCGAGCACCGGTTGTTTGCCCATGTGACGCGCGCCTGCCAGGGCGTAACGTTTCACACGGTGGACATCGCCCGGCAGTTCATGGCAAAGGCCAAAACGGCCACCGGGCTGAAGGTGACAGCCGAGGTGCTCGGCGGGGTCTACGTCAAAGGCAAAAAGGTCGCTGAAGTCTTCCTGGCAAACATGCGCATCGTCTTCGATGAACACCTGCCCCGCTGGAACTACCGTGCCGTTCCGGCCAATGGCTGAGCTCGGGAAGTTATTTCTGACCACATCCTTAGTCGATTGAATGAACCCCAGCGTCGCTGGTTCGCCGCGCTTGAGGCCATGCACATGGGCCATGGTGGCAAACAATTGATGGCGCAAGTAACCGGCTTGAGTCCCACCACGATTTTGCGTGGATGCAATGAACTCAAGGCAGACTTGGCGGGGTGCCCTCAGTTGCACTTGCGTGGCTCGGGAGGCGGTCGGCCTACCGCTGAAGTGAAGGATCCCAGGCTTGAAGACACGTTGGAAGCGCTGTTGGCGTCTGAAACGGCTGGCGATCCGATGGGGCGACGCCCCAAGGCCAAGCGTAGCTCGCTACGGCATTTGAGCACAGCATTGAAACAAAAGGGACATCCAGCCAGTCGGCCCACGGTAGCCAAGCTTTTGCGTCAGTTGGACTACTCGCCCAAGGCCAACGCGAGACGTGTGGAGGCGCGTGGCGCCACGCCTGCGCAACGTAACGAACAATTCCGTCACATCGGCGATCAACGCGAAGACTTCGTCGCTACAGGCGATCCGATCATTAGCGTCGACACGAAAAAAAAGAACTGATCGGCAACTTCAGGAATGCGGGGCGCAAGTGGTGCAAGGCGGCCGAGCCCGTGTTGGCGCATGACTGGCCGCAAGATGCGATTGGCCAGGCAGTGCCCTACGGGGTTTACGAAGTCACCACAAACTTCGGCTATATGTGCGTTGGAGACTGCTTTGACACGCCGCGTTTCGCTGTCGATGCAATTGCCGATTGGTGGTACGGACATGGCTGGCGGCACTACCGTGATGCGCATCGATTGCTTATTCTGGCCGATGCCGGCGGCTCGAATGGCTACCGGTCGCGCGTTTGGAAAGCACGGTTGCAGGAGTTATGCGATGCCTGCAGATTCCCGATTACGGTATGCCATTACCCGCCCGGATGTTCCAAATGGAACCCGATTGAGCACCGGCTGCCCGGCCACATTAGCTTGAACTGGGCGGGTGTGCCGCTGCGCACGTTTGACACCATGATCAACTACATCGAAGGCACAGAAACAAACGCGGGACTGCAGGTGCGAGCTGATCTCAAACGCGGTGGCAACGAAACAGGCGAGCGGGTCTCGGATGAGGAAATGCGCTCGCTTTGCATTGAACCCCATGCGATCTGCCCAGCATGGAGCTATACGATTCGTCCACGCCCGAACGCCCCACAAAATGACCAAGTTATTTTCTGCTAAGCCCTAGGGCGTTGACGATTCGAGCGGGATCTACCTGAGCCACCGGTTTGAACTGCGGCGCGGCTCTGACAACACGCGCATTGCAGAGGTCTACACGCGCAAGCTCCTCCGCTTTATGCCCAAGGCAGGACGCTGGACAATACCAACTGATATGGTTTTTTTAAAAGCAACTGCATCTTACGCATCAGATGGAAGTTCGGCACAGTAAGGGACAGGGCAACACCGCCCTTTGTGAGTCCTGATGAGCAAGTCCAGAAAAATCATTCCCATCGCCGTGGCCGGCAGCGGCAAAGCCGCCACGGCCTCGCTATTT
>JAQGMN010000413.1 GCA_028292345.1 Polaromonas sp.
CCATGCGGCGCAGGCCAGCGGCGGCAAGGTCGGCATCATCGGTTTTTGCTGGGGCGGCCTGCTCACCTGGAAGGCGGCCTGCCTGCTTAAGGGCCTGTCGGCGGCGGTTCCCTACTATGGCGGCGGCATGACGGCCGAAGCCGAAGTGGCCCGCCAGCCGCAATGCCCGGTGATGGCGCATTTCGGCGACCAAGACCACTGGATTCCGATGGAAGGCATCGAGGCGTTCAAAAAGGCGCACCCGGAAGTCACCGTGCATGTGTATTCGGCGAACCACGGCTTCAACTGCGACCCGCGCGCGTCGTACAACGAAGCGGCCGCCCAGCTGGCGCGGGAGCGTTCACTGGCCTTCCTGGCCGAGCAACTGGCCTGACGCGCCCTTCAGGCCGAGGGTGACTTCATCGGCTGGTCCTGCTGGGCCTGCTCGATCTGGGCAATCAGCTTTTCGGGATGGGTGACCTGCTTCAAGAAGCGCAGTTCGGCATCATCGCTGGCATCAATGCCGACTTTTTCCGCGATCTGCACCAGCAACTGCAGCATCTTGGTGTTTTCCTGCTCGGTCAGCAGGTTGATTTGCAGGTCGAGCTGGTTGCGCCGGTCGCTGATGCGCAATTCATAGTTCTGGCTGATCAGGATGAAGGCCGAGAGGAAGATGGCCTCCAGCGAAACGACCAGCGTCAGGAAGGTGAAGGGATAGGGGTCGAAATGACTGAGGCCCGGCCATGAATTCATGAGGAGCCAGGTGCTGAAGATCAGCACATGCAGCCAGACAAAGGACATGGAGCCGCAAAAGCTGGCCACGAAAGCGGCCATGCGGTCCGCCCTGGTCCGCTTGGCCATCGCCTGCGCTTCCACCTGGCGCATCGACTCGACATTGTCCCGGGTCAGGTCGTCGGCGCAGGCCTGGACGGTGTCCGGGCGAGCGCCGGCGCTGGACAAAGTACGCATCAAACATCCTTTTTCGTGGGGAGTGGCCCGGCGGATCAGCGAACTGCCAGGCCGTGCAGGGTGTACAGGGCGTCTTCAATGGCGGCGCCCTCGGCCGTGTTGTCAAAAATGCACCAGACGTCGGCGTCTGGCGTTGCCGCCAGCTGCAGCCTGGCGACCAGCGCATCGAGCACGGCAGGGTCATAGGCCGAGTAGTACATGCGCGGCGAGCCGTGCAGGCGCACATACACCAGGCCCGCAAAGCCGCCCGGCAGGCGGCCGGCTTCATGCACCACCGGGTCGGCCAGCACGCGGCCGACCTGCCAGTCCTCCAGCAGCGGCTCGGCCAGCCCGGTGAACCAGCTGGCATGGCGCGGCTCCAGCGCCACCGGGCCGGCATGGCGCGTGCGCAGCAGCCGCAGAAAGTCGCGGACCCGCGCGGCATCGAAGGCCAGGCTGGGCGGCAGCTGCACCAGCAGGCAGCCGAGCTTTTCACCCAGGCCGCAGGCCTGCGCCAGAAAGCCGTCGAGCAGCCCGGCGCAATCGGCCAGGCGCTGCTGGTGCGTGATGGTCCTGGGCAGCTTGACCGAAAAACGGAAGTTGTCCGGCACGCTCGCCGCCCAGCGCGCATAGGTGGCTGGCTGGTGCGGCCGGTAGAACGACGAGTTGATCTCCACCGCATTCAGGCGGGCGGCATAGCGCTGCAGATGCGTGCCCTCAGCCGGAAATTCAGGCCAGAGCGGACGCGGCAGGCTCCAGCCCGCGCAGCCCACCCTGATGCGCGAATCGGGCGAAAGCGCCGCCACCGCGCAAGGGGTTTCGTCTGGAAAGAGGCTGGCTTGCATGGCGGAACAATTCAACCACGGTTTAGCGCTGGGTCCGGGCCAGGTAGCGCTTGCGCCAGAACACCGACACGACGACGGCGACCAGCAGCACCATCAGGCCAAACGTCCACCAGAAACCGGCCGAGCTGTGGATGGCGGGCAGGAATTCGAAGTTCATGCCGAAAAAGCCGGTGATCAGGTTCAGCGGCAAAAACACCGCCGTCAGCGCGGTGAGGGTGCGCATGATGTCGTTGGTGCGGTGGCTTTGCACTGAAAAATGCATCTGCACCGCGGTTTCGGCGCTTTGCTCCATGCGCCGCACATGGTGGACGACGCGCTCGATATGCTCGAGCACGTCGCGCGAACGCACCTTGAGCAGTTCGCGCTCGCGCTTGCCGGCGGGCGTGTCGGCATCGGGCCAGGTCTCGACCGAGTCGATCCAGTCCTGCAGGGCGGCGCGCTGGTCTTCGCAAATCTCGTCGAGCAGGTGCAGCGCCAGCCGCGCATCGAGCACCGAGTTCCAGTTGGTGAAGCGGCTGCCGGGCTTGAGCAGCTCGGACTGCCAGTGGTCCATCTGGCGGGTGAGTTCGCGGCGCAGCGCCAGGTAGCCGTCGACCATCTGGTTGACGATGCGCAGCATCAGGTCGGCCGGGCTGGCCGGCAGCTTGACGCCGTTGGCGCGCGCCTCGGACGAGGTGGCGTTGAGCAGCTTGAGCGCATACGCCTCGCGCACGGTGCAGCCGGCCGGATGCACCGTCAGCACCACCCGGTCGAACACCGCGAAGCCCACCGGGCTGGTGTCGATGCGCTTGAGCACCGGCGGGCCGCTGCGCTTGCTGGGCTGGTGCAGCGGCTCGCCGGGCTGGGCCAGGTCGGTCTCGCTCTGGCCCGCCGCCAGCCGGCGAAACACCAGCGTGTCGTACTGCGAGGTGTAGTCGTAGTGCGAGGGCAGCTGGTTGTTCAGCAGGTCGGACACATGCAGGTCGACCAGCTGGGTGCCGCACAGGCGCTGCAGCGTCGCCTGGATCGG
>JAQGMN010000420.1 GCA_028292345.1 Polaromonas sp.
CGACTCAGCGCCGATGATAGTGCGGATTCCCGTGTGAAAGTAGGTCATCGTCAGGCTCTTACAACCCCCCTGAACCAGCCCGGTTGATCGAAAGATCAACCGGGCTTTTTCTTTGGGATCGCGTTTAGTCCACGTTGAAACACGGGCCCGTCCGGCAAATCCTCAGCGCTGGTCAGGGTCGCCTCGCCAATGGGCGCATGTCGATGTCGTGCACCTGAACCCAGAAACCCCACAAATCAAGGAGTTTCGAAACACGCAAAAAACAGCCTGACTCACTTCATTTTGGCGACAACTGTCCTTGACAGCCACCGAAGGTGTTGCAGGTCGCCCCGTCGGCGTATCGACGACAGGCAGCGCAGCAGCGTGAGCCTCACAAGCGCTGCGCCCGAGCTCGGCGCGATGATGAGCTGACTCCCGCGATTCAACGTGTCTGGCAGGACAACATGCAGGTCTATCGCGCCCATTTGCGCAGAACGTTTTCGTGTACATCAAGGCCTCGTGCGGCCTGCGCCACTGACACCCCTCGATTCTTGACCAGCTTGCTCGGCCTCAAGCTTGAATTCCCGGCTGAATTGCCGTCTCTTTTCCATAACCATCTCCGGTTTCATCTTCACACCTTAACAGGGTGTCTACGAAACCGGCAGCAGCAGGTACATCGTGGACTCGGACGCCACATAAGCGCCTGTGTCGGCCAGGCGAGGCGCGATCTGACTCGGCGGCAGGTCCTTGAACGTTTCGCTGTTGAGCGTGCCCCTCACGGCCTGACGTTATTTTTCACTCAGCTTGTTCGCCGGGCGTGCGTAGAGCCGCTTGCCTGAAGGGCGCTGGTCACCCACGGCCACCTCCGTGCGCTGCCAGCGCTGCACGCTGCGGCCGGACAGGCCGATCTGGCGGCAAGCCTGGCTCCAAACGTGCCCCGTCGGCGCAAGCCTGGCCAATCAGGCGAGGAACTTTTGGCGCTGCTGGACGGACGTCATTTGCCCGCGCACTCCAGCAGCGCCTGGAAGTTTTTTTTCAGCACCAGCAGTGCAGCCACCTCGGCAAGCGCCTTTTCCTTGCGCCGCAGCTCAGGCTGGAGCTGCTCGTGCTGGCGCTGCAACTCGCGAAAGGCACCAGTGGCCTCGCACGCGGCGGGCACGGCAGGCGCACAAAAGTCTTCGCGCCACTGCGCCAACTGGTGCTCGAAGACGCCATGCTCGCGGCACCAACCTGCCAGGGCTGGGCCATTCAATGCGTAGCTTTTCTGCAAAACCCTCAGGCGCTGCGATGGCGACCAGGAGGCAGCCGGGCCATCGAGTGCAGGGCTTGTCTCGCCGGGTGCCTGTTTGCCAGCCTTGGCCGAGTCCAGCACCCATCTTTTGATGGATGCCGGGAGACATGTTCAGTTCGGTGGCAAGGCTCAGAATTGAACGCGCGCCCCGATGCCGGGTTTTGAGCAGTGCCTGCTCCTTGAATTCGGGGAAGTGATGTGAATGAGGTTTTCTAGGCATGAAATGTCGCTCCGGTGCGGATAACCCGCAGAAGATCGGAGGCGACAACTATTCTGACACCGGAGCATGGTGGCCTGACTTAAACCAACCAGCCTCCGCGAATCCCGGGGCGATTCATATCATATTGCCATTAGTCTATATCATTACTCACTTGGTAATCGTCAATTTCAATGTTCAGCTGACTGTCAATCCATCACCCGAGAAAATCCGCTGCTCCAGCGGAGATGATTTTAAAAAATAATGTGATTGCCAAATATCAGCGGCAAAAGCAGCAATGACAATAAAAGTTACGTACTCTTCCAACTCATTTGAATTTTTCCGCGTGTTGTCAATCGCAGGGTCTGACAGTGGTGGCGGTGCCGGGATTCAGGCTGATCTCAAGACCTTTATGGCATTAGGCTGTTACGGCATGACTGCCATTACTGCATTGACCGCTCAAAACACGCAGGGCGTGCGCGCTATCCATGGTGTGCCGCCAGAAATGCTGCGCGACCAGATCGATGCGGTGATGGAGGATATCGGTGCGCATGCGGTGAAGATTGGCATGCTTCATTCGCCCGATATTGTGCAGACCGTGGCCGATGCCATTGATCGCCATGCTTTGCAAAACGTGGTGCTTGATCCCGTGATGGTCGCCACCAGTGGTGCCGTGCTGATTGACAACCCGGCGATTTCAGTTTTGGTGCATGAATTGTTCCCACGCGCGCTGCTGGTTACACCGAATCTGGACGAGGCTTCGCTGCTGGTTGGACGTATCTTGCATGACGAGCACGACATGGAAGCTGCTGCTCACGAATTGCTGCTCATGGGCGCACAGGCTGTCTTGCTCAAGGGCGGCCATTTGGCCGGCGATGAGGTGTGTGACCTGCTCCTGTTGAAAAACAGTGCGCCGCACTGGATGCGCGCTCCGCGCATCCACACTGGCAACACCCATGGCACTGGCTGCACCTTGTCTTCAGCCATTGCTGCGCACTTGGCGCTGGGCGCGGGCTTGCTGGAAGCGGTTGAGGCGGCGCGCTGCTATGTGCGGGTCGCGCTGGAAGCCAGTGCCGCAGTACGTACTGGAGCCGGAAGCGGGCCGCTGAACCACAGCCAGGCACCGCTGGCCATGCGCCTCAAGCCGCTGCGCTGACTTCTGGAAGCTTCATCTGCGTTCGCGTCAAACGGGCCAGCACAAATGTCAGCGCCAGCGTTGGCAGAGCCGCCCCCCATTGAGGAGCTAGTTGTCCGAACAGGTGGTAGCAGGCCACGCCCAGCAGCCAGATGACCACCGCGCTGGTGTTGACCTTGCGCTGCGTCATCAGTTGCACCACATTGGGCTGGCCTGCCAGCCGCGCCAGAATCACGCCATAAAGGGGAACAAACACCGAACTGAGCATCAGCAAAAACGGCTCCAGACTGTGCATCGGGAGGACCAGTGCGAGCCCTGTGCAAGCTACAGAAAGTCCCATGCCCCAGCGTCGAACGCTCCAGGCCGGCTTCAGGCTGTGACCGGCGACCGAGCCAGAATAGAGGTCGCCGTAGGCATTGTCCACCTCGTCAATCAGGATCAGCCCGAGCGCAATCAGCCCGCCCTGAGCCAGCAGCAGTGCCGCCACCAAATCCGTGCTGGGCGTGGTCAATGCCACCAGCAAACCGAGGGAATAACACCAGATGTTGGCCACGGCGTAGCCCAGCCAGGTGCCGCGCAGGGCGCTGTTGCCATTGCGGCCATGGCGCGCGAAATCCGCCACCAGCGGCAGCCAGGACACCGGCATGGCGATCACCAGATCCAGCGCGGAGAGGGCGCTCATGCTGCCATCCCCGGTCCGATTCCATATTCCCGACAAGCCCTGCGCACCGGCCTTGGACAGGAATTGCCAACTCAGCCACAGCAGTGACGCGATCACCAGTGGCAGCCCGTACCTGCCAATGAACTTGCGCACCAGCTTGACCATCGAGCCCGACAGCAGCGCCAGCAGCACGACGCCCCAAAGCAGCGTCGCGAGCACGGGCCACCAGCTGGCGGAAAAACCACCCGATTGCCGCGCAATGGCCACAGTGCCGTCGCGCATCACGACCAGTTCGAACGTGGTCCATCCGATGAGCTGAACGATGTTGAGCAGCACCGGCAGGCGCGCAAAGTGGCTGCCGTAAGTGGCATGCATCAGGCCGGCGCTGGACAAGCCGCTGTCGCAGCCGATCTTGGCCGTCCAGGCCAGCAAGCCCGCGCCCAGCACCGAGCCGCACACGATCACCGTCAGCGCCGCCTGAGTCCCAAGCGCGGGCACGAGGTAGGCGCCGATCTGCATGACCAGCAGGCCCACACCCAGGCTGAGCCAGAGCGCCGCATGGTCGCGCCAGCCGAACAGGCGTTCCCCTGCCGGCAGGGGCGTCAGCGCGGTATTCCCGCTTGCGGATGAATGAGAAGTGGAGGCCATCAGCAGTTCCGTTCGTCAATGGCAGGGCGGCTTGCCAAGCACCCTGACCGAACGGCGGATACCTGAAACATGCTTCCCTGCGCGAGGATTACCTCAATCAGGTTCAAAGGGACTTTCTCAGTCACCGTGCCCGCCCTTGGGAAGATCCGGTAACACCCCCAGCGAATGTGTTCTTGCAAACACAGGGCGGATTGTAAAAGGATTTACTGGGCTGGAACTGCTGCGCCAAAGCGGCTGACATGCCGGATGCCCATGAAAAAAGCCCGCGCGAGGCGGGCTTGAAGAAACGGATTCAAACGTCTGTCAGTCAAAAACCGGAGACTCCACGCCCAGCACCTTGTGCAGTTTCGGGCTGGTGGTGGTGTATTGCAGATGGATTTTCTTGTCCGGAAAGATAAAGGGAGCAGCGCCGAATGCTGCCAGCGCGCATTCATGAAAACCGCTCAGGATCAGCTTTTTCTTGCCGGGGTAGGTGTTGATGTCGCCCACCGCAAAAATGCCCGGAATGTTGGTGGAGAATTTCTCTGTGTCCACCTTGAGCTGCTTGCGCTCGATGTCCAGGCCCCAGTGGGCGATCGGTCCGAGCTTGGGGCTCAGGCCAAAGAACACCAGCAGGACGTCGAGCGGTACGACCCGCGTCACACCGTCGGCGCCGGTCACTTTGGCACCGGTCAGCTTGCCGTCTTTCTCGTCGTAGCCCGTCACCTGGCCGACGATGAACTGCATCTCGTAGGCGTCGCAGAGTTCCTTCATCCGTGCGACGTTCGAAGGCGCTGCCTTGAAGCCGTCGCGGCGGTGAACCAGGATCACGCTTTCAGCCTTGTTCGGTCCTTCGGCAACAAAGTTCAGCGCCCAGTCGAGTGCCGAGTCGCCGCCGCCGACGATCACCAGGTTCTTGCCGGCAAAGTCGGCCGGGTTCTTGACGCGGTAGAACAGCTGGCTGTTGTCGAACTGCTCCAGGCCGTCAACGCGCAGCAGCTTGGGCTGGAAGGCGCCCACGCCGGCGGCGATGAAGATGGTCTTGGTCAGGAATTTGGTGCCCTTGGAAGTTTCCACGAAAAAGCGGCCGTCTTCCTGCTTTTCAACCGCACTGACTTCCTGGCCCAGGTGAAAGGTCGGGCCGAACGGCTCGATCTGCTTCATCAGGCTGTCGGTCAGTTCCTTGCCAGTGCAGACCGGAATCGCGGGAATGTCGTAGATCGGCTTGTCGGGGTAGAGCTCGATCGGCTGGCCGCCGGGATAGGCGAGGGAGTCGATGACATGGGCCTTGATCTCCAGCAGGCCGAGTTCAAACACCTGGAACAGGCCGACGGGGCCGGCACCGATGATGACCGCATCGGTTTCAATAGGGCCGTCATGCCGGGCTGCGGTGTTGATCACTTCTTGGTTCAGTTGAGGTTCCATGATTTCTTGGCTTGAATTGAAAGAAGGCTCTGGAGCGAGCCTGGCGTCGGCGGTACCCATGTGACTAGAACCGGTCAGCGCACCAGTTCGGACAGCTTGTTGGTCTTGTCTTTCCATTCATCGGCGTCCGGCAGCGCTTCCTTGCGCTTGGTGATGCTTTTCCAGCCGGGCGCGCTGGTCAGATCGGCATTGATCTTGATGAAATGCAACTGGTCCGACGGCAAGTCTTCCTCTGCATAGATGGCATTGACCGGGCATTCGGGAATGCACACGGCGCAATCGATGCATTCGTCCGGATCGATCACCAGCATGTTCGGGCCTTCGCGGAAACAGTCCACGGGGCAAACGTCCACGCAATCGGTGTATTTGCAGCGGATGCAGGGGTCGGAAACGACGTGGGTCATGGTGTTATGGGTGGGTCGGTGAAAACCCTGAATTTTAAGGCAATGCCTGACAAATCCACTTGACTAAGCGCATACCTGTGGAAATCAACGGATTCCCCAGGAATGGCGTCAGAGGTCGAAGCGGTTTAGCGATGCAACAACAGGGAAAATCCGGTTGAAAAAGAAAAAAGCTTACAGAACCAGTGCCGCGCCAGACGTCTTGTGCGAGGCGGTATCGACCAGCACCAGCGAGCCCAGGACGCGCGAGCGCAAATAAGGCAGCGTGACCAGCGGCTCCTGAAAGCTCAGCTCGACATGGCCGATGGCGTTCGGCGGCAGTTCGCTGGCGTCTTCCTCGGCCAGGGTGTTCACATCGAGCTTGTGCACGATGCGCCTGACCTTGGCCTTGACCCAGCGGTGGCCCTGCAAGGCCCAGTACACGCGGCCGGCGACCAGCGGCTCGTCATCCATCCAGGCCATGGTGACCGACACCTCGAGCGAGGGTGTGAAAGTGTCGGGCGCCAGCAGCCAGTCGCCGCGCGAGACATCGACCTCGCGGTCGAGCACGATGCCGGCGCTGTGCCCGGCCAGGACGGATTTGGGCTGTCGCGTATGGCCCAGCACCTGGGCGACGACGGCGGTTTGCCCGCTTGGCAGGATGGTCACGGTCTGGCCCGGCTGCACGCCACCCGTGGCCACGCGGCCCCAGAAAATGCGCCGGCCCTGCGAGGTGTCGGCCGAGGCCGAGAACTTTTCGACCCATTGCACCGGAAACGCAAACGCTTCACCGGTTTCTGCCGGCGTGGCGGGCAGGTGCTCCAGCAGTTCGAGCAGCGACAGGCCCTCGTAGCCGCACCAGCCGGGCTTGCCGTCGACGACATTGAAGCCCTTGAGGGCCGACACCGGCACGGTGGCGCGGACCGGAATTTTCGCGGCCTCGGCAAAAGCGGCCAGCGCGGCGCTGATGTTGTTGAAGGCGAGGGTGGCGTCATCGACCGCGTCGAGCTTGTTCACCGTGAACACGATGGACGGCACGCGCAGCAGGTTGACCAGCAGCGAGTGGCGCCGGGTCTGCTGCAGCAGTTCCATTGCCGGGTTTTTCCAGTCGAGCTTGGTGGCATCGACCAGCACCACGGCGGCGTCGGCGCTGGAGGCGGCGGTGACCATGTTGCGGGTGTACTGCTCGTGGCCGGGCGCGTCGCCGATGATGAACTTGCGGTGCTCGGTGGCGAAGTAGCGGTAGGCCACGTCGATCGTGATGCCCTGCTCGCGCTCGGCCGACAGGCCGTCGGTCAGCAGCGCCAGGTCGGTTTCACCGGCGCGCTGAACGCCCGCCAGATGGTCCACCAGCACGGCCTTGCTGTCCACCAGCAGGCGGCCGATCAAGGTGCTCTTGCCGTCATCGACCGAGCCGCAGGTGATGAACTTCAGCGCAGATTTCAGGTCATTTTGGCCATTTACGCTTGCTGTGTCAGCGCCGGTAGCTATCAAATCCATAGTAGTCATCAGAAATACCCGTCTTTCTTGCGCTTTTCCATCGAAGCGTCGGAGGTTTTGTCGTCCATGCGCGTGGCGCCGCGTTCGCTGACATCGGCGGCCAGCGTCTCGATCACGATCTCGGCGGCGGTGGCGGCCGTGCTGTCCACCGGGCAGGTGCAGGTGATGTCGCCGACGGTGCGAAAGCGCACGGTCTTTTCAATGATCTGCTCGCCGCCCAACGCCGGCGTCAGGTCGGTGACCGGCACCAGGAGGCCCTTGCGTTCGACGATCTGGCGCTGGTGCGCGTAGTAGAGCGAAGGCAGTTCGATCTGCTCGCGCTCGATGTACTGCCACACGTCGAGTTCGGTCCAGTTGGAAATCGGAAACACGCGGAAATGCTCGCCGGGCTGCAGACGGGTGTTGAACAGCGTCCAGAGTTCGGGGCGCTGGGCCTTGGGCTGCCACTGGCCGAAGCTGTCGCGGTGCGAGAAGATGCGCTCCTTGGCGCGCGCCTTTTCCTCGTCGCGCCGGGCGCCGCCGATCAGCGCGTCAAAGCGGAATTCGTCAATCGCTTCGAGCAGGGTGACTGACTGGTGCACGTTGCGCGATTCGCCCGGATGGGCCAGCCGCACCGTGCCGCGCTTCATCGAATCCTCGACATGGCGCACGATCAGCTCGGCACCGAGTTCCTTGGCGCGCGCGTCGCGGAAGTCGGTGACTTCATGAAAGTTGTGGCCGGTGTCTATCATCAGCAGCGGAAACGGAATGCGGCCGATGCCGAACGCCTTTTCGGCGCACTTGAGCATCACCAGCGAATCCTTGCCGCCGGAAAACAGCAGCGTCGGGCGTTCGAA
>JAQGMN010000448.1 GCA_028292345.1 Polaromonas sp.
CTGTTCACCTACTCGTGCTCGGGCGGCATCGGCGCCGACTTGTTCCACAAGATCGTCGCCTCGGCCGGCACGGATGCCGGCGTGGACGCCTTCATCTGCGAGCGCATGGGCGGCGCGCCCGACCATCCGATGACGGTGGCTTTTCCCGAAGGCGAATACCTCAAGGGACTGGTGCTCGTCAAGCGGCCTTCAAACTAGATTTTGAAGGTCAAATCGACGCCCTGCGCACTGTTTGTAGGCGCAGATAGCTATATAAACCATGGCAATGACTGCTGCCTTTTCCTGTTGGCAGCGCCCGGCCGGCATTCGCCTGAGCGCTTCGGGGTCTTGAAGGCGCGGCTAAAGTCCTCATCTTGCTTGTTTCGCCTGGCGCCCGCGTCCTTGCGCATTTCTCACGTTTCCCGTTTTTTAGGTCACCACCATGAGCTTGATACCCGTCACCATCCTCACCGGCTTTCTCGGTTCGGGCAAAACCACGCTTCTCAAGCGCATCCTGACCGAGGCCCACGGCCAGAAGATCGCCGTCATCGAGAACGAGTTCGGCGAGGAAAACATCGACAACGAAATCCTCGTCAACGACACGCAGGAAAACATCATCCAGATGAACAACGGCTGCATCTGCTGCTCGATCCGCGAGGATTTGCGCGAAACGCTGCAACTGCTCGCCGCCAAGAAGCGCAAGGGCATTCTGGATTTCGACCGCGTGGTGATCGAGACCACCGGCCTGGCCGACCCCGGCCCGGTGGCGCAGACCTTTTTCATGGACGAGGAAATCGCCGAGCAGTATCTGCTCGACTCTATCCTGACGCTGGTCGATGCCAAGCATGCGCAGAGCCAGCTTGACGACCGCCAGGAGGCGCGCCGCCAGATCGGCTTTGCCGACCAGATCTTCATCAGCAAGACCGACCTGGTGGCCCAAGGCGAAGTGCAGGCCTTGACGCACCGCCTGACGCACATGAACCCGCGCGCGCCGCAAAAAGCCGTTCATTTCGGCGAGGTGGCGATTGCCGACGTGTTCGACCTGCGCGGCTTCAACCTCAATGCCAAGCTCGACATCGACCCCGATTTCCTCAAGGCCGACGAGCCGCACGACCATGACCATGAGGGTCATGTCCATGGCGAGCAGTGCGACCATCCGTCGCATGCCGCCGAAGGCCAGGGCCATCACCACCACCACGATGACGACGTGAAAAGCTTCGTGTTCCGCTCGGACAAGGCCTTCAGCCCGGCCAAGCTCGAAGACTTCCTGGGCGCGGTGGTCAACATCTACGGCCCGCGCATGCTGCGCTACAAGGGCGTGCTGAACATGGAAGGCACCGAACGCAAGGTGATTTTCCAGGGCGTGCACCAGCTCATGGGCAGCGACCTGGGGCCGGCCTGGGCCGAGGGCGAGAAGAAAACCAGCAAGATGGTATTTATCGGCATCGACCTGCCGAAAGATATTTTCGTGCAGGGCCTGGAGCAGTGCCTGGTTTGAGGCAGACTGGCGGATTGCGGACCCAACCCCCACATCAGCCATGAAAACGCCCATGCCGCCCGCATTTTCCAGGGGATTCCTGTCGAGTTTCCGGCGACGCGGCGGCAAGCCGCTACAATCGCGCGCCGACCAAAATACCCGGGAATTCGAATCGGGAAGCCGGCCCCGGGGAAACCCGCTCACTGCAAGGGCTCAAAGCCGCCGCAGGGCGGTTTCAGGGGCTGGATTGGCGCAGTCACACCAGATTATCTGGCACCAGGTAGGGCCTGGCGGCTCCAGGGCCGCCGGGCAAAGAAGCGTTCCGGGACATCACCCCAGGCCGTTTCCCAGAGGAGAGACTCAGTGAATACCCCAGAAAAGAAAATCAAGACCCCCGCGCAGACCCCGGTCAAGCCGGCGGCCAAGGAAAGCAAGACGACCAGCAAGGCGCCAGCCGCCGCGCCTGTGCGCATGGACTCTGCGCCGCTCAAGCCCGGACGCAGAAGCTCGGCCCGCACCGCGATCCAGACGCCCACGCCGTCGCCCATGCTGCCCACGCATGCGCCCGACGCTGCCAAGGCCAGCTATTCCACCATGACCGAACGCGTCATTGCGCCGCCGGTTCATGCGGCCGCTCCCAAGGACCCGCAACTGGCCAACAACTGGAAGACCAAGCCGGCCAACCAGCTGACGGACCAGGAAATCAAGGCCATGCCGGATTCCGAGTACATGAACGAAACCCAGCTGGCATTTTTCCGCCACCGGCTGTCGGTGCTCAAGCAGGACATCCACAACAGCGCCGGTCAGACGACCGAACACCTGCGCGAAGACGCCGCCATCGTTCCCGATCCGGCGGACCGCGCGACGATCGAGGAAGAGCATGCGCTCGAACTGCGCACCCGCGACCGGGAGCGCAAGCTGCTCAAGAAAATCGAGCAGTCGATAGCCCGCATCGACTCGGGCGACTACGGTTACTGTGACGAGACCGGTGAAGCCATCGGCGTCGGCCGGCTGATTGCGCGTCCGACGGCCAACCTGTCGCTCGAAGCGCAGCAGCGACGCGAGCTCAAGCAGAAGATGTTCGGCGACTGATCCGCCATTGCAGCGCAACGCCCCGACTGAACAGCATGTCCAAAGACGATACCGCTTCCGGCTTGCTGTCCAAGCTGGTCAAGTTTGTCCGCAATCCGGCCACCAACTGGACCGAGCTGGATTCCCTTGACGGCGACAAGGATGACGCCGTCACCAAGCAGCTGCTCAATGAAATGATCGAGCGCAAGCGGCGCAACGACTTTGTCCGAAAGCGCGAGTTCGACATGTTGCGCAAGTTGCGCAAGCTGGAGGTGCTGGCGGGAACGGTCCCCGATCCGGGCGGCAGGCCCTCGTTTTTCCAGAGCAGCATCACGTCCAATGTCGATGACCGGGCGTCAACGCTGAAAAAAATCGACGACATCGAAGCGCAGATGTCGATGCAGTGGTGGAAAACCAAGAACCAGACGGCTTCGGGCGTGGCCACCGAGCCGGCATCGTTGTCGCTTGTTCAGGGCGAACCGGGGCTGCCGCCGCTACAGGATGCGCTGCCTGCGGCCTACCAGCCGACGATGCCTGCTGGCATGGACTCGGTCCATCATGCCGGCGAGCCCGCTCCCGGCTTCCTGCTCGACGATCTTCTCGAAGGACTGCCGAAACATCCCGACCGCGTTGCGTTTCCAGGCATCGACAAGCCCACGGACAGCAGCGCATTGGGGCTGCTGCCCGCTCCACGCCTGGCGCCGGCGCCAGGCGTGGAATTCGAATCCATCGTGCATGATGCCGAACTTGAAGAAGCCGCCATTTTGTTCGCCAACGGCGATGATGCGGGCGCCGAGGCCGGCCTGCTCGAAATTCTGCGGCCAGGCGAATCGCATTCCGACCATGTCCATACCTGGCTGGCGCTGTTCGATCTGTACCGCGCCATCGGGGAACAGGGCAAGTTCGAAGCGGCCGCCCTTGACTTTGCCGAGCATTTCAGCCGCTCTGCGCCACAGTGGTATTCGCTGCCGGACATGGTCAAGGCCATGGTCCAGCCTGGCGAAAAACCAAGCCACGAGAGCCTGGCGGCCGACTGGATTTGCCCGTCGGCATTGGGTGTGCAGACCGTGGGTGTTCTCAATACGGCGATTGCCCGATCCCCGATGCCATGGCGCCTTGACTGGAGCTATCTCAAGACCATCGAAGCCGGCGCGCTTGAGCCATTGCACAAGGTTTTCAGCAACTGGGCGGCCCAGCCTGTGCAGTTGCGCTTCCTTGGCGATGCGCAGCTGCAAAAGGTGCTGTTTGACGCCACCCCTTCCGGCGAGCGCGAAACCGATCCCAAGTGGTGGTTGCTGCGCATGGAAATGCTGCGGGTCATTCACCGCCCTGACGATTTTGAACTCACCGCGCTTGATTTTTGCGTCACTTACGAGGTGTCGCCACCTGCGTGGGAAGTCGCATGCTGTGATTACAAGTCGCTCGATGACGAGGGCGATGCCATGGGCCGGGCAACGATCATTGGCGAGCCGACCACTGAAACCATTTACTCCACCCTGATGGAACTGGACGGGGATTCCGTGCTCGATTTTCCGTCGAGCCTGTCCATCCGCTTTCTGACAGTGGACCTGTCGGGCCAGATCCAGGGCGACGCCGTGGGTGTCCTGGAGCGGCTCGATGCCAGCCTGATGGGGGCCGACAGGATGCAGATTTCCTGCGCCAAGCTCATTCGGGTCGACTTTTCTGCGGCAGGCATGCTGCTCAACTGGGTCTCTGCCCGGCGGGCTGAAAATCGCTCTGTGGAGTTTTCCGAGGTCAACCGGCTGGTTGCCGCTTTTTTCAACGTGATTGGCATCGTCGAGTACGCCAGCGTCACCGCCAGGAGCGACTGATCTGATCCTGAACAGCAAGGGGTAAACCACGCGGCTGCTTCAGCCAGCAGGCTGACTTGAAGCAGGCGGGTCCACCCATTGCGTGCCTGCTCCGCTGGCAAGGTAAAATCAGGGTTTACCCGACATCCTGGCTTCAATTCGTAATCAAAATACAGCCGATGCCTTGACTGGCGATGATGCCGGCTGGGTTGTTTGCATGGCAGGGATTCGGTTCGGATCAAAACCCCACCTTTTTCCGGCTTGTATCTTCAAAATTCAAACCCAAATTTGTTTTTTATTTATTGCATAAAAAAACATTTTGTGGCGCATTTGAATGGTTGAAAAGCAGCAATTTGTAGGTGAATGCGCTCTTTGGCAGTCAGAAACCGGCTGCATGGTTTTGTCCTTGGGCATCAAGCTGTGAACTGGTGAAAAACTTGCAATAGAAGTCTGCACGCTACGCTTTTGCTAGCTTGGGGGCTTTAATGCTCAAGGCTGGCAGCCCAGCGGTTGGCGAAGGCAGTGGGATTTATCCGCTTTTCTGGCAATAAGCGCAGCTCAGAGGCCAGATAATCACGCCTTGCGGACCCTGTCGCTATTTCAGCGATATCTTTACATGGTTGAGGTTCTTAATGTTTAACTTTGAGTATTCACGCCAAGTGATTCAAGTTAAACAACTTTCAACCGCTCAGAAGCTTTCATTTCATCCTCTAAGTTATTGATTTCATTGAAATAATTTGTGTCGAATTCGGGGCTGAGCAGGGGTTCCCTGATACAGTGGGAAAATGTGCAGTTTGGTGGTAAAAAGTGTCGGTAGACGGGTTTGATAAATGTTACAAGGTGCGTCATTTCTCGCTCTCGATGCCAAAGGCCGGCTGTCCGTGCCTGCACGCCATCGGGAGTCGCTGGGCGCAGATTGTTCCGGCAAGTTCACCCTCACCAAACACCCCCATGGATGCCTCATGATTTTTCCTTTGAATGAATGGGAAAAATTTCGCGAACGGATCGCTTCGCTGCCCATGCAGGCGCAATGGTGGAAGCGAATATTCCTGGGCAATGCGATGGACGTTGACATGGACGCAACCGGCCGCATCCTGGTGTCGCCTGAACTGCGCAAGGCGGCAGGAATCAGCAAGGACACGGTCTTGCTGGGCATGGGCAACTATTTCGAACTCTGGGACGCTGCAATCTATGCGGCCCAGGAAGCCGAACAGATGAAGGGCGAGATGCCCGATGTATTCAAAGATTTTTCTTTCTGAAAGTAGATGGTGAAGGGCACATGGACACACCGCACCGTCCTGTTGAACGAAGCCATCACGGCGCTTCGGGTCAACCCGGACGGTCATTACATTGACGCGACCTTTGGTCGCGGCGGACATTCGCGCCTGTTGCTGTCGCAACTCTCGCCGCTCGGCCGCCTGACGGCGTTTGACAAGGACCTTGACGCGGTTGCCGACGCGCAGTCCATCGATGACCCGCGTTTTTCCATCCGCCACCAGGGATTCATGCATCTCGACCAGATGCCGCAGGCCAGCATCGCGGGTGTACTGATGGACCTGGGTGTGAGTTCCCCGCAGATCGACAATCCGGAGCGCGGTTTTTCTTTTCGCAATGAAGGCCCGCTGGACATGCGCATGGATACCACGCGCGGCCAGAGCGTGGCCGAATGGCTGCAGGACGCTTCGATCGAGTCCATGACCGAGGTCATCCGCGACTACGGCGAGGAGCGTTTCGCCGGACTGGTGGCCCGGGCGATTGACCGGCACCGGCAGGCATCGGGTCCGCTTTCCACCACCGCCGAACTGGCTGAGGTGGTGGCCAGCGCCGTCAAGACGCGCGAACCGGGCAAGGATCCGGCCACTCGGACGTTCCAGGCGCTGCGAATTTTCATCAATGCCGAACTGGAAGAACTGGAGCAGGCGCTCAAGGCGTCTCTCAAGGTGCTGCAGCCCGGCGGGCGCCTGGTGGTGATCAGCTTTCATTCGCTCGAGGATCGCATCGTCAAGCAATTCATGGCAGCGCACTCCCGCGAGGTCTATGACCGGCGCGTCCCTTTTGCCGCACCCAAGGCCATGCAGCTCAAGGCGCTGGGGCGCACCAAGCCCAGCGAAGAGGAAGTCGCCGGCAATCCGCGCTCGCGCAGCGCCGTGATGCGTGTCGCCGAGCGCACCGGAGAAGCCGCATGAATCCCGTTTTCGCCGCCGGCATGGAGGACAGGCCATGGGACGTCTGAATTTCGTGCTGCTGCTTGCCGTGCTGGCCAGCGCGCTGTACCTGGTGCAAACCCAGTACGAGTCGCGCCGTATCTATGTGGAGCTTGAAAAAGCGGCAGCGCAGGGCCGCAAGATTGACACCGAAAGCGAGCGGCTGCAGGTGGAAAAACGCGCGGAAGCCACGCCGCTGAAGATCGAAAAGCTGGCCAGGGATCGGCTGCAGATGCGGACCACCACGCCGGCCATCACCGAGTACGTCAAGTACAAGTCCGCAGCCGATGTGGCGGCCGCTGCCGGCCAGAAGGCGCAGCATGAGTAGGAAAAGCGTTCTCTACACCTCCAGTCCCTTGCTGGCCAGCAAGACGCCGGTCTGGCGCAGCAAGCTCATCGTGGCCCTGATCGCGCTGGCGTTCACGGGCCTTGCGGTCAGGGCGGCCTATATCCAGGTGTATGCCAACGCATTTTTCCAGCGCCAGGGCCAGGTGCGGTTTGCACGGACGCTGGAACTGCCTGCCAACCGTGGCCGCATCCTGGACCGCAACGGGCTGATCCTGGCTTCCAGCGTGCCCGCTTCCAGCATCTGGGCCATTCCCGAGGACGTCAAGGCCAGTCCCGTCCAGCTGGCCGAACTGGCCCGGTTGCTGGAAATGCCGCTGGCCGAACTGAAAAAGAAGTTCAGCGACGAGGACAAGACCTTCGTCTGGGTCAAGCGCCAGCTGGAAGAGCCCGTTGCCCGGAAAATCAGCGAACTCGGCATTCCCGGCATCTACCAGCGCAAGGAATACAAGCGCAAGTACCCGGAAGGCGAAACCATCGCCCACATAGTGGGTTTCACCAATGTGGAGGACAAGGGTCAGGAAGGCATCGAGCTGACTTTCAACCAGGCGCTGTCGGGCAAGGCGGGCTCGCGGCGGGTCATCAAGGACCGGCTGGGCCGCGTGGTCGAAGGCGTTGGCGAGCAGGTCCCGCCTGTGGACGGCAAGGACATTCAGCTCAGCGTTGACAGCAAGGTGCAGTTCTTTGCGTACCAGAAACTGCGCGATGCGGTGATTGCGCGCAAGGCCAAGGCCGGCAGTGTCGTGGTGATCGACTCGATCACCGGCGAGGTGCTGGCGCTGGCCAATTACCCAAGCTACGTTCCCGACAGGCGACAGAACCTGACCGGCGAGCAATTGCGCAACCGTGCCGTGACCGACACCTTCGAGCCCGGTTCGACGATGAAACCGATCACGGTCGCGATGGCGCTGGAGGCCGGGCGCATCAAGCCACAGACCCTGATTGAAACCGGTCCCGGCCGCTTCAGCATTGGCGGCTTCACCATCAGCGACACCCACAACTACGGCACCCTGACCGTCGAGGGCGTGATCCAGAAGTCCAGCAACGTGGGCGCGCTGAAAATCGCCCAGAAAATGACGCCTCACGAAATGTGGGACACCTATGTCGCCCTGGGCTACGGACAGAAGCCGCAGATCGAATTTCCGGGTGCCGTGTCGGGCCGCCTGCGTCCCTGGAAAACCTGGCGGCCAGTCGAACAGGCCACCATGGCTTATGGTTATGGGCTGTCGGCGTCGCTGTTCCAGATGGCGCATTCCTACACCTCTTTCGCCCACGACGGCCAGATCATTCCGGTCACCATGCTCAAGAAAAACGAGCCGGCCGTTGGCGTCAGGGTATTTTCACCCGCAAATGCCCTCGCGGTTCGCCGCATGCTTCAGATGGCTGCGGCACCGGGCGGCACTGGCCAGCTGGCCCAGACCGTGGGCTATTCGGTGGGCGGCAAGTCGGGTACGGCGCACAAGCAGGTCGGCAAGGGCTATGCCAGCAACAAGTACCGCGCCTGGTTCACCGGCATGGCGCCGATCGAGTCGCCGCGCATCATCGTCGCGGTGATGATCGACGAGCCCAGCGATGGCAAATACTTTGGCGGCATTGCCGCCGCGCCGGTGTTCAGCGAAGTGGTTCAGCAAACGCTGCGCATGATGGGCGTGCAGCCCGATGTCAGCGTGATTCCGCAAATCATCACGCAGACGGTGGAGGAGTCGTTTTGACCGGCGTCCAGCTTCACACCCCTGAGCAGGCTGCGCAATGGCTCCATGGGCGCGTGACTGGCACGCTGTGGGCCGACAGCCGCAAGGCGGGCCAGGGCGACGGCTTCATCGCATGGCCGGGGGCTGCCAACGACGGTCGCCAGTATGTCAAGGCTGCCTTGGCTGCCGGTGCGGCGGCCTGCCTGGTGGAGAGCGCGGGCGTTCAGGCCTACGGCTTCGATGATGACCGGGTGGCAACCTACGAAGGTCTGAAGGCCGCCACCGGACGGATTGCCGCCGCGTACTTTGGCGCGCCCAGCGAGCAGCTTCAGATCGTGGCCATCACCGGAACCAACGGCAAGACATCCTCCGCCTGGTGGCTGGCGCAGGCGCTCGGCCGGCTGAATCGTCCCTGCGGCCTGGTTGGAACGCTGGGGATTGGCATGCCCGGCGCGATGGTTTCCACCGGAATGACGACGCCGGATCCGGTGCTGCTTCAGCAGCAGTTGGGTCTATTTGCCAGCAAAGGCTGTTCGGCCTGCGTGCTGGAAGCCTCGTCGATAGGCATCGAGGAACGGCGCCTGGACGGAACGCATGTCCAGGTCGCGGTGTTCACCAACTTCACCCAGGACCATTTGGATTACCACGCGTCGATGGACGCTTACTGGGCGTCCAAGAAAGCGCTGTTCAGCTGGCCAGGCCTGCGGGCGGCTGTCATCAATACCGACGATCGGAAGGGACTGGCGCTGGCTGCGGCGCTGGAGCCAACCCCGCTGGACGTCTGGACCGTGTCATGCGCAGGTCCTGCGCGGCTTGCAGCGCAGGCGATCCGGCAGGGCGCGCAGGGTCTGCGCTTCGACATCGTGGAAGGCGACGAGCGCCACCCGATGTCAACCACCATGGTGGGCCTGTACAACGTGTCGAACTTGCTGGGCGTCATGGCCAGCCTGCGGGCAATGGACGTGACGCTGGCCGATGCGGTCGCAGCCTGCGTGGACCTGCTGCCGGTGCCGGGCCGGACCGAAACCCTGGCGGTGGCTGGCCTGCCGCTGGTCGTGATCGACTATGCGCACACGCCCGATGCGCTGGAAAAAGTGCTGCTGGCGCTCAGGCCGGTGGCGCAGGGCCGGGGCGGCAGGCTGTGGTGTGTTTTTGGCTGCGGCGGCGACCGCGACGCCAGCAAGCGGCCCCTGATGGCCGCGGCGGCTGAAAAAAATGCCGACCAGCTGGTGCTGACCAGCGACAACCCCAGAAGCGAAAACCCGCTGACCATCATTGCGCAGATGCAAAAGGGCCTGAACCGGCCACAGGCCGCGCATGCAGAGCCGGACCGGCATGCCGCCATCGCCCATGCGCTGGCGCTGGCCGAGCCGCAGGACATGGTCCTGCTGGCTGGCAAGGGGCATGAAAACTACCAGGAAATCAAGGGTGTGAAGATGGCATTTTCCGACCGCGACCAGGCACAGGCAGCCCTGAATGCCGTGGCGGCAGCGCGCCAGGCAAAGGAAGCGGCATGAAGCGCCTAGAACAGATCGCGGCCTGGTTGCCATCATCCCGGCTGGTGGGCGACGGCAGCATCACCCCCCTGCGGATTCATACCGACACGCGAAGCCTGCGGCCGGGCGACCTGTTTGTGGCGCTCAAGGGCGAGCATTTCGACGCGCATGACTTTTTGCCGAAAGCCAGGGCCGAAGGCGCCGTGGCGGCCATCGCCCAGCACGGCCTGGCGCAGGCGGGCCTGCCCGGAATCGAAGTCGCCGACACCCGCCTGGCGCTGGGCCAGATGGGTGCTGCGTGGCGTTCGCAATTCAGCCTGCCGCTGATTGCCGTCACCGGCAGCAATGGAAAAACCACGGTCACGCAGATGATCGCGGCGATTCTGCGGGCCTGGAAAGGTGATGCGGCGTTCGCGACTGAAGGCAACCTCAACAACGACATCGGTGTGCCCCTGACGCTGCTGCGCCTGCGGGCCTCGCACGAAGCCGGCGTGGTCGAACTCGGCATGAACCACCCCGGCGAAATTGCCTACCTGGCCGGCTTGGCGCGGCCGACGGTGGCGCTGGTCAACAATGCCCAGCGCGAGCACCTGGAGTTCATGGCGACGGTGGACGCCGTCGCGCTGGAAAACGGCTCGGTGCTGGCATCGCTCGATGCGTCGGGCACGGCGGTCTTTCCTGCGGACGATGCCTATGCCGGTATCTGGCGGCGTCTGGCGGGCGCACGCCGGGTCATGACGTTTGCGCTGGAGGGTCCGGCCGATGTGACGGGCAGCGCGAAATGGAATGGCGATGGCTGGCGTGTGGATGCCCGCACGCCGTCGGGTCCGCTGGCGTTTGCGCTGCATGTTGCTGGCCGGCACAACGTCAAGAACGCACTGGCGGCCGCGGCCTGTTCGCTGGCCGCCGGCGTTCCGCCTGCTTGCATCGGCGCCGGCCTTTCGGCGTTCATGCCGGTCAAGGGGCGTTCGCGCGCGATGCCGGTCCCGCTGCCGGGCCGCACGGTGACGATGGTGGACGACACCTACAACGCCAATCCCGACTCGATGCAGGCGGCCCTGCAGGTGCTGGCCGAACTGCCCGGACCGCGACTGCTGGTCATGGGCGACATGGGCGAAGTCGGCAGCCAGGGGCCGCAGTTCCACGGCGAAGCCGGGCGCAATGCCCGTGCGCTCGGGATCGAAAGGCTTTTCACGCTGGGCGAGCAGTCGCAGCGCGCCGGCGCCGCTTTTGGCGAAAGCCGCCATTTCGCCGGCATGGCTGAACTGATCAGCGCCGTGGTGGACGAACTGCCGCATGTCGCCAGCGTGCTGGTGAAGGGTTCGCGGTTCATGCAGATGGAGCGCGTGGTCCAGGCGGTCATGGCCGCCGCTGGCGGCGATTTACAAAAAGAAGACAAGAAAGCGCCTCATGCTGCTTAGCCTGGCCCAGTGGCTCCAGACCCTCTCGCCCGACCTGGGATTCCTGCGGGTGTTCCAGTACCTGACCCTGCGCGCCGTGATGGCCGCGCTCACCGCATTGCTGATCGGCCTGCTGGCCGGCCCGTTCGTGATTCGCCGGCTGATCTCGCTCAAGATCGGCCAGCCGATCCGCGAGTACGCCATGCAGACGCACCTGAGCAAAAGCGGCACGCCGACCATGGGCGGCGTGCTGATCCTCATGGCGATCGGCATTTCCACGCTGCTGTGGTTCGACCTGGCCAACCGCTTCGTCTGGATCGTGCTGCTCGTGACCCTGGGCTTTGGCGCCATCGGCTGGGTCGATGACTGGCGCAAGGTGGTGCTCAAGGACCCGGAAGGCATGCGGTCGCGCGAAAAATACCTCTGGCAATCGGTCATCGGCCTGGTTGCCGCGCTTTACCTGGTGTTCAGCATTTCCGAAAGCTCCAACATGCGCGTGCTGGAACTTTTCGTGAGCTGGGTGCAGTCGGGGTTCGATGTCAACCTGCCGCCCAAGGCCGGCCTGCTGCTGCCCTTTGTGAAGGAAATCAGCTATCCGCTGGGCGTCTTCGGCTTTGTGATCCTGACCTACCTGGTGATCGTCGGTTCGAGCAATGCCGTGAACCTGACCGACGGCCTCGACGGGCTGGCCATCATGCCGGTGGTGATGGTCGGCTCGTCGCTGGGCGTGTTCGCCTATGTGACCGGCAGTTCGGTGTATTCCAAGTACCTGCTGTTCCCGCACATTCCCGGCTCGGGCGAGTTGCTGATTTTCTGTGCCGCCATGGCGGGCGCCGGCCTGGCCTTCCTGTGGTTCAACACCCATCCGGCGCAGGTCTTCATGGGCGACGTGGGCGCGCTGGCGCTGGGCGCGGCACTGGGCACCATCGCCGTCATCGTGCGCCAGGAAATCGTGCTGGCGATCATGGGCGGAATCTTCGTGGTCGAGGCGCTGTCGGTCATGCTCCAGGTGACCTGGTTCAAGTACACCAAGCGGCGTTACGGCCTGGGGCGGCGGCTGCTGCAGATGGCGCCGCTGCACCACCATTTTGAAAAATGCGGCTGGAAGGAAACCCAGGTCGTCGTGCGCTTCTGGATCATCACCATGCTGCTGTGCCTGGTCGGGCTTTCCACGCTGAAACTGAGATGAAAAACCTGGCGAATCACAACATTCTGGTTCTGGGGCTGGGCGCTTCGGGCCTGGCGCTGGCGCGCTGGTGCGCCCGCTGCGGCGCCCGTGTCACGGTGGCCGATACCCGTCCTGCGCCGCCGCAACTCGCCGCCCTGCAGGGCAGCGCGCCGAAAGCCCGGTTCGTCCATGCCGCCATGGAGGGCGCATTGCTGGAGGGCGAAAATTTCAGCATGGTGCTGAAAAGCCCGGGCCTGTCGCCCGCCTCCATCAATGGAGTCGTGGCGGCAGCCCGCGCGCAGGGCATTCCCTGCGGCAACGAACTGAGCCTGTTCGCGCAGGCGCTGGCCGACCTGAGAGAAGACCGGGCCTATGCGCCCAAGCTCATCGGCATCACCGGCACCAACGGCAAGACCACCGTGACCTCGCTGGCCGGCCAGCTGATCGAGCGCGCGGGCAGATCGGTGGCAGTGGCCGGCAATATCGGCCCGACGCTGCTGGACACCCTGGCCGAAAGGCTGGATGCGCAAGCGCGTGATCGAGCCCTGGCCCTGCCGGATGTCTGGGTGCTCGAATTGTCCAGTTTCCAGCTCGACGGCGTCACGAATTTCGAGCCCGACGTGGCAACCGTCCTGAACATCACCCAGGACCACCTCGACTGGCATGGAACCCTGCCAGCCTATGCCGCCGCCAAGGCGAACGTGTATGGCAACGCCGGCCTCATGCTGCTGAACCGCGACGACCCGCAGGTGATGGCGGCATTGCCTGCGCTCGTCAAGGGCAAACAAATCCGCAGTTACCTGACCTTCGGAGGCGACGAGCCGCGGCGGCCGGGCGACTACGGCATCCAGACGGTCAACGGCATGGCCTGGCTGGTACGCGCGGCCGAAGCCGACGAGACCATCAAGCGCCGCAAGGCCGAAGAAGTGGTGCTGCACATCCACCGTCTGATGCCGCTCGAGGCGCTGCGGATTCGCGGCCGGCACAACGCCACCAATGCGCTGGCAGCCCTCGGCCTGGCCGTAGCCGTGGGCTGCGCGCTGGCGCCCATGCTGCATGGCCTGCGCGAATACCGGGGCGAGCCCCACCGCGTGGAGCCGGTGGCCGTGCTGGAGGGCGTGGAATACTTTGACGACAGCAAGGGCACCAATGTCGGCGCCACGGTGGCGGCGCTGGCCGGCCTGGGCGCTGACCGCAAGCTGGTGCTGATCCTGGGCGGGGAAGGCAAGGGGCAGGATTTCTCGCCGCTGGCCGATCCGGTGGCGCGTTATGCCCGGGCCGTGGTGCTGATCGGCCGCGATGCGCCGGCCATCCGAGCCGCGCTGGAAGGCCGGCAGGTCGAACTGCTGGAAGCTGCCTCCATGGCGCAGGCGGTCAGCCTGGCCGCCGCGCAGGCGCATGCGGGCGACGCGGTGCTGATGTCGCCCGCCTGCGCCAGTTTTGACATGTTCGACAACTACGAGCACCGCGCCCGCGTCTTTTGCGAAGCGGTGCACGAACTCGCCGTGGAACAGGGGGCAGTGCTGTGACTGCCAGGCTGCGCCGTACCGGCTGGTTTTCGGGTTTTGGCAAGACCGCTTCGGATGCCCTGCCGGTGCGCCTGGGCGGCCGGAGCCTTCCGGTCAATCTCGCCACGCCGGTCCGGCTGGCGGGGCTCGACTGGGCGCTGGTCTGGGTCAGCGTGGCCTTGCTGCTGTCCGGCCTGGTCATGGTGTATTCGGCCTCGGTGGCCATGCCCGACAACCCCAAGTTTGCGCGCTATGCCCACACTTTTTTCCTGACGCGGCATCTGTTCTCGCTGCTGATGGCGTCGATTGCCGCGTATCTGGCGTTTCAGATACCCATGTCGACCTGGGAAAAGTACGCGCCCTGGCTGTTCATGGGCTCGTTGTTGCTGCTGGCGCTGGTGCTGGTGCCCTTCATCGGCAAGGGGGTCAATGGCGCGCGGCGCTGGATTCCGCTCGGCGTCATGAACTTCCAGCCTTCGGAACTGGCCAAATTTGCCGTGCTGCTGTATGCCGCCAACTACATGGTGCGCAAGATGGAGGTGAAGGAGCGCTTCTTCCGGGCCGTGCTGCCGATGGCGTTTGCCGTAGGCATCGTCGGCGTGCTGCTGCTGGCCGAGCCCGACATGGGCGCCTTCATGGTGATTTCGGTCATTGCCATGGGCATTCTTTTTTTGGGCGGCGTCAATGCGCGCATGTTCTTCGTGATTTCAGCGGTGGTCGTGGTGGCCTTCGGCATGATGGTGATGTTGAGCGAATGGCGGCGCGAGCGGATCTTTGCCTACATGGACCCGTGGAACGAAAAATACTCCATGGGCAAGGGTTACCAGCTGTCGCACTCGCTGATCGCCTTCGGCCGGGGTGAAATCTTTGGCGTCGGGCTGGGCGGCAGCATCGAAAAACTGCACTGGCTGCCCGAGGCGCACACCGACTTCCTGATGGCCGTGATTGGCGAGGAATTCGGCCTCATCGGCGTGCTGGTCATCATCGGCATGTTCCTGTGGATGATCCGCCGCATCATGCACATCGGCCGCCAGTCCATCGCGCTGGACCGGCTGTTCTCGGGGCTGGTGGCGCAGGGCGTCGGCATCTGGATGGGTTTTCAGACCTTCATCAACATCGGCGTGAACCTCGGCGCCTTGCCAACCAAGGGCCTGACGCTGCCCTTGATGAGTTATGGCGGCTCTGCGATCGTGATGAACCTGATTGCGCTGGGGGTGGTGCTGCGCATCGATTACGAAAACCGTGTGCTGATGCGCGGAGGCCGCGTATGAGCCGGCAGCGCTGCGCCCTGGTCATGGCCGGCGGCACTGGCGGCCATATTTTCCCCGGCCTGGCCGTGGCCGAGGCCTTGCGCGCGGGGGGCTGGCGCGTGCACTGGCTGGGCGGCAAGGGCAGCAGCGCCGAGCGCCCCAGCATGGAAAGCCAGCTCGTGCCGCCGCGCGGCTTTGCCTTCGAGTCGATTGATTTTTCCGGCGTCCGCGGCAAAGGTCCGGTGACCCTGGCCTTCCTGCCGCTGCGCCTGCTCAAGGCCTTCTGGCAAAGCGTGCAGGTCATCCGCCGCGTCAAGCCCGACGTGGTCGTGGGCCTGGGCGGCTACATTGCCTTTCCGGCCGGCATGATGAGCGTGCTGCTGGGCAAGCCGCTGATCCTGCATGAACAAAATTCCGTGGCCGGCCTGGTCAACCAGCTGCTGGCCCGCGTGGCCGACCGCGTTTTCACCGCGTTTCCCCATGTGCTGAAAAATGCCGAATGGGTCGGCAATCCGCTCCGTCCGGCCTTTACCCGGCAGCTTGATCCGGCCGTGCGCTTTGCCCAGCGGCGCGGGCCGCTCAGGGTGCTGGTGGTGGGCGGCAGCCTGGGCGCAACAGCGCTGAACGAACTGGTTCCCAAGGCGCTGGCGCTGATTCCGCCGGACAGCCGCCCGCGCGTCACGCACCAAAGCGGCGCCCGCCAGCTGGAAGCGCTGCGCGCCCATTACCAGGCCGCCGGCGTGGATGCCGAACTCACGCCCTTCATCGAGGACACCGCCCAGGCCTTCGCCGATGCCGACCTGATCATCTGCCGCGCCGGCGCCAGCACGGTGACCGAGATTGCCGCTGTCGGCGCCGCGGCGCTGTTCGTTCCCTTTCCCTCAGCGGTGGATGACCACCAGACCGCCAATGCGAAATTTCTTGTTACGCAGGGCGGCGGCTGGCTGATGCAACAACATGACCTGACGCCTGAAAAACTTGCCATAATGCTACAAAAAACAGAGCGCCTTGCGCTTGTTCAGTCTGCGCTACAAGCCAAAAACATGCAAAAAATCGATGCCACCGCCCATCTTGTTGCCGCCTGCGAGGAGCTTGCGCGATGAAGCACGCCATCAAGCACATCCATTTCATCGGCATCGGCGGCGCGGGCATGTCCGGAATTGCCGAAGTCCTGCACAACCTGGGCTATGTGATTTCCGGTTCCGACCTGTCCGACAGCAGCACGCTGCAGCGCCTGGCCGGGCTCGGCATCCAGACCTTTGTCGGCCATGCCGCCGACAACCTGGTCCATGTCGATGCGGTGGTGACCTCCACCGCGGTTCAGCCGGACAATCCCGAAGTCCTGGCCGCGCGCGAAAAACACATTCCGGTCGTGCCGCGCGCCCTGATGCTGGCCGAACTGATGCGCCTCAAGCAGGGCATCGCCATTGCCGGCACCCACGGCAAGACCACCACCACCAGCCTGGTCGCCTGCGTGCTGGCCGAAGGCGGACTGGACCCGACCTTCGTGATCGGCGGCAAGCTCAACAGCGCCGGCGCCAATGCCAAGCTCGGTCTGGGCGACTACATCGTGGTCGAGGCCGACGAATCCGACGCGTCATTTTTGAACCTGCTGCCCGTGATGGCGGTGGTGACGAATATCGATGCCGACCACATGGAAACCTACGGCCACGATTTCGGCAAGCTGAAAAAGGCCTTTGTCGATTTCCTGCACCGCATGCCGTTCTACGGCACGGCGGTCCTGTGCACCGACGACCCGGTGGTCTGCGACATCGTGCCCCAGATGTCCTGCCCCATCACCAGCTATGGCCTGAACGAGGACGCCCAGGTGCGCGCCGTGAACGTGCGCGCTGTCGGCGCGCAGATGCATTTCACCGCGCAGCGCCGCAATGGCGTGCAGTTGCCCGACATGGACGTGGTGCTGAACCTGGCCGGCCAGCACAACGTGCTCAATGCCCTGGCCGCCATTGCCATCGCGGTGGAACTCAACGTGCCCGATGCGGCAGTGCAAAAGGCGCTGCTTGGCTTCACCGGCGTGGGCCGGCGCTTCCAGGGCTACGGCGACCTGCCCGCCAGGGACGGCGGCCGGTTCACGCTGATCGAGGATTACGGCCACCATCCGGTCGAAGTCGCCGCCACGCTGTCGGCGGCGCGCGGCGCTTTTCCGGGGCGGCGGCTGGTGCTGGCATTCCAGCCGCACCGCTACACCCGCACCCGCGACTGTTTCGAGGATTTCGTCCGGGTCATCAGCAGCCATGCCGACGCGGTCCTGCTGGCCGAGGTCTATTCCGCTGGCGAAGCGCCGATCGTGGCGGCCGACGGCCGCTCCCTGGCGCGTGCGCTGCGCGTGGCCGGCAAGGTCGAGCCGGTGTTCGTGGATGCCATCGCGGCCATGCCCCAGGCCATCCTGGACGCGGCGCTGGACGGCGACGTGGTGATGTGCATGGGCGCCGGCTCCATCGGGCAGGTGCCCGCCCGGGTCGTCGCCATGCTTGAGCGCCAGGAACTCACCGTGCTGGAAGGGCAATGCGCATGAACGCCCATCCCTCAAACTTCGGCAAGGTCGCCGTCCTGATGGGCGGGCGCTCGGCCGAGCGTGAAATTTCGCTGATGTCGGGGCAGGGCGTGCTGCAGGCGCTGCGCTCGCAGGGTGTGGACGCCCATGCCTTCGACCCGGCCGAACGCGACCTGGGCGACTTGAGGAAAGAGGGCTTTGCCCGCTGCTTCATCGCGCTGCATGGCCGCTTCGGCGAGGACGGCACGGTGCAGGGCGCGCTGGAACTGCTCGGCATTCCCTACACCGGCTCGGGCGTCATGGCGTCGAGCATGGCCATCGACAAGGTCATGACCAAGCGCGTGCTGCTGTCCGAGAACCTGCCCACGCCGCGCTATGTGCTGCTGCGCCGGGGCGGATATGGTCCGGCAGAGGTCGATGCCGTGGCCGACATGCTTGGCCTGCCGCTGATCGTGAAGCCCGCGCGCGAAGGCTCGTCGCTGGGTCTGACCAAGGTCACGGACCCCGACGGCATGGCCGCTGCCGTGGCGCTGGCCGAAAAAATGGACGCCGACATCCTGTGCGAGCAGTTCGTCAGCGGCGACGAGGTGACCTGCCCGGTGCTGGGCTCCGGCGCGCAGGCGCAGGCGCTGCCGGTCATCCGCATCGTCGCGCCCGAGGGCAACTACGACTACCAGAACAAGTACTTCACCGACACCACGCAGTACCTGGTGCCCTGCGGCCTGCCGCCTGGCGAAGAGCAGGCCATCCAGCAGCTCGTGCTGCAGGCTTTTCGTACCCTGAACTGCCGGGGCTGGGCGCGGGCCGACGTGATGATCGACCAGGCCACGCGCCAGCCCTACCTGCTGGAGATCAACACCTCGCCTGGCATGACCGGGCATTCGCTGGTGCCCATGTCTGCGCGGGCGGCGGGCATTTCCTATGAAACCCTGTGCGTCCAGGTGCTGCAAACCGCAGCGCTGGATTGCCAGCCGCAGGATGGAACACTGCCGTGAGCCGTGCCATGCCACTGCCAGCCGCCCTGCCGCCGGACGTCAGGCTCATGAACACCGTCTCGGTGTTTCTGGGCCTGGCGTTCTGCGCCATGGTGCTGGCGCTTGGCATGGCCTGGCTGGTGCGACAGCCGGCCTTCAACCTCAGCACCATCCGCGTCGGCGGCGACCTGGTGCACAACAA
>JAQGMN010000449.1 GCA_028292345.1 Polaromonas sp.
TGCCCGCAGCGCGCGCCACAAGAGCGGGATTGCGGTGCGCTTTCCGCGCATGCTGCGCTGGCGCGAAGACAAGCCGGTGGCCGAGGCCGATACGCTGGAAACGCTGTCGGCGTTGATGCCCGGATGAACGCCCCCCGAACAGCTGCCCGTTCCCTGACCAGGCAGGCGCTGGACGCCTGGTTTGCCGAGCGCGGCTGGAAACCGTTCAGGTTCCAGCGCGAGGTCTGGAAGGCCATTGCCGAGGGGCGTTCGGGTCTGCTGCATGCCACGACCGGCGCGGGCAAGACATATGCCGTCTGGCTTGGCGCTTTGATGGCTTTCAGCGCGTTGGCGCATGCCCGGCCTGTGCAAGCCGCTATTAAAAACAGAGCAAGCCCGGAAAAAGCAAAAACCGCGCCGCTCACGGTGCTGTGGATCACGCCGATGCGCGCCCTGGCGGCCGACACCTTGCGTGCCTTGCAAGCGCCTTTGGACCTGCTCAATTCCGCAGGCGACGGCGAAGGCACGCCGCGCTTTCTCGCCTGGAGCGCCGGCGCGCGCAGCAGCGACACGCTGGCCGCCGAGCGCAGCGCGCAGAACCGCCGGCTGCCCACCGTGCTGGTCACCACGCCTGAAAGCCTGTCCCTGCTGCTGGCGCGCGCCGACGCCCGAGACGTGCTCGGCAGCGTGCGCATGGTGGTCGTCGATGAGTGGCACGAACTGCTCGGCAACAAGCGCGGCGTGCAGGTGCAGCTCGCGCTGGCCAGATTACGAGCTTCCACGCTCCCGACTGCGTGTGGTTCGCTGCCCCCCGGGGGGGCCGCTGCGCCTGCGGCCCGGCAAAGCCGGTTCCGCGGCCCTGGCTTGGTTGAAGATGGGAAAAGGGTTTCTTCTACAGTTGCTGCGCCCGAATTACTCCTTCCCCCGCTGGGGGAAGGCAGGGATGGGGGCCTCCCCGAACCCGTTTCACCAGCCCCGCCAAAGCTCGCACCGGCCCAAGCGGCTTCCCCGCTCGTGGTCTGGGGCATGTCGGCCACGCTGGGAAATTTGAATGAAGCGATGCACACCTTGCTCGGCCATGGCAACGGCGTGCTGGTGCAGGGCCAGGTGTCGAAAAAGCTGGTCATCGATTCCCTGCTGCCCAGCCGCCCCGGCCGTTTTCCCTGGGGCGGCCACCTCGGCCTGACGATGCTGCCGCAGGTGATCGCGGAGATCGAGAAAAGCAGCACCACGCTGGTGTTTGTCAACACGCGCTCGCAGGCTGAGATCTGGTACCAGGCGATGCTGCAGGCGCGGCCCGACTGGGCCGGCGTCATTGCACTGCACCACGGCTCGCTCGACCGGGCGGTGCGCGAGTGGGTGGAACTGAGCCTGAAAAGCGGCGAACTCAAGGCGGTGGTCTGCACCTCCAGCCTGGACCTGGGCGTTGATTTTCTGCCGGTCGAGCGGGTGCTGCAGATCGGCTCGCCCAAGGGCGTGGCCCGGCTGCTGCAGCGCGCCGGCCGCTCCGGCCATGCGCCCGGCCGGCCGTCGCGCATCACCCTGGTGCCGACCCTGAGCATCGAAATGGCCGAAGGCGCGGCAGTGCGCGCGGCGATTGCCGCCGGCCACATTGAGTCGCGCACCTCGCCCGACCAGCCGCTCGATGTGCTGGTGCAGCACCTGGTCACGGTGGCGCTGGGCGGCGGCTTTGTTCCCGACGATCTGTATGCCGAGGTGCGGAGCACGGCGGCGTATGCGCAGCTTTCCCGGGACAACTGGGAATGGTGCCTGTCCTTTGTCGCCCAGGGCGGACCGTCGCTGGCGGTGTATCCGGACTACCGGCGGGCCGTGCCGGACGGGGAGGGCGTGTGGCGCGTGCCCGACGCCCGGCTGGCGCGGCGCCACCGCATGAACATCGGCACCATCGTCAGCGACGCCAGCATGGCGGTGCAGTATGTCGGCGGCGCCAAGGTCGGCACGGTGGAGGAAAGCTTTGCCGCGCGCCTCAAGCCCGGCGACTGCTTCCTGTTCGGTGGCCGGCTGCTGTCGCTGGTGCGGATTCACGAAATGACCGCCTGGGTGCGCCGCGCCACCGGCAAGCGCTCGGCCATTCCGCGCTGGAGTGGCAGCCGCCTGCCGCTGTCGGCCACGCTGGCCGAAGCCGTGGTGCAGCAACTGGCGCTGGCGCACGAAGGGCGCTTTGAGACGCCCGAGCTGCAGTCGATTCGCCCCTTGCTGGAACTGCAGCAGCGCTGGTCGGCGCTGCCGACGCCGCAAACGCTGCTGGCCGAAGTGCTGAAAACCCGTGAAGGCTGGCACCTGTTTTTATACCCGTTCGCCGGCCGGCCGGTGCACCTGGGCCTGGCCAACCTGATCGCCTGGCGCGTGGCGCAGCATTCGCCGCGCACCTTTTCCATCGCGATGAACGACTACGGCTTCGAGCTGCTCAGCGCCACCGAGGTGGACTGGCCGGCGCTGCTGCCCGAGGTGCTGACGCCGAATGCTTACAACCCAGGCAAACAGGAGGACGGAAGCGAACCACACGCAGCAGAGAGCATGGAGGCTGCCTCCCCCCCAGCAGGGGCCGCGGAACCGGCTTCGCCGGGCCGCAGGCGCAGCGGCCCCCCCGGGGGGCAGCGAACCACACGCAGTGGGGAGCGTGGGGGCCTGCTTCTTGAAGTGCTTGCCAGCCTGAATGCGAGCGAACTGGCGCAGCGGCGCTTTCGGGAGATTGCCCGGGTGTCGGGGCTGATCTTTCAGGGCTACCCCGGCGAAAAGCGCAGCAACAAGCAACTCCAGGCGTCCTCGTCGCTGTTTTACGAGGTGTTCAAGAAATACGATCCGGCCAACCGATTGTTGCTGCAGGCCGAGCAGGAGCTGCTGTCGCAGGAGCTGGAAATCGGCCGCCTGCACGCGGCACTTAGCCGCATGAACGGCCAGCAGCTGCAGGTGCAGCTGCTGCAGCGGCCCACGCCGTTCGCCTTTCCGCTGATGGTCGAGCGGTTTCGCGAGCAGTTGTCCAACGAACAGGTGGCCGACC
>JAQGMN010000451.1 GCA_028292345.1 Polaromonas sp.
AGAACGGCACGAACACCGATTCGTCCGGGCCGAAATCCATGTCGGGCAGCAGGTACAGCGGCTGGCCTTCGCGCAGCGCCGCGACGATGGGCTTGACGCCCTCGATGCGGCCGAACAGCCGCAAATGCCCAAAGCGCTGGCGGCCCTGCAGGATCCACTGGTCCACCAGCTTGTTCGACTGGTCGGTGTAGATGGTGGTCGAAGGCCGGGGCATGGCCAGCGCGGTCGCCGCCCAGGCCGCATCCAGGCCGACGAAATGCGGCAAAAAAATCACCGTCGGGCCGGTGCCCGCCAGTTCCTCTATGGCGCCGGTCAGCAGGACACGTTGCCGCACGCATGCTTCAGGCGCATGCCACAGCCAGGCGCGGTCCAGCCAGGCCTGGGAGAAACAGACAAAGGTTTCGATGGCCAGCTTGCGCCGCCCGGACTTTGAAAGCGCCGGAAAGCACACCGAGAAGTTCGCATGCACCACACGTCGGCGCGCGCCGACCAGGCCGTACAGCACCCAGCCCAGCACCGTTCCCAGCGCGCGCACGGCTGGCAACGGCAGCCAGGCCAGCGCTTTCATGAAGGCGATGCCGGCCCGCGTCATCGCTTGGCCCAGCGAGGGACGCAAATGGTTCAAGGGGCTTCCTTGCGCGGCGTCTTGTAGCGCGCATACGCCCAGAGGTACTGGCCCGGCTGGCTGAGCACGATGGCCTCGATCGCCTGGTTGATGCGGGTGACCGCCTGCAGCAGGTCGCCCTTTTCCCCAGCGTCCAGACCCGTCACGGCCGGCCAGATCTTCAGGAAATAGCCCTGGCCCCGGGGCAGGCGTTCGCAGCTGACCGGCAGCAGCGCCGCGCCGGTCTGCAGGGCCAGCCGGGCCGCCAGCGTCATGGTGTAGGCCGGCTTGCCGAAAAAAGGTGCCCAGACACCCCAGCCCTCGGGCGGCACCTGGTCGGTCAGCATGGCGACGGCCTGGTTGGCCTTGAGGGCCTTGTGCATCAGCCGGATGCCGCTCAGGCTGGCGAGCACCACGGTGAGTTGCCGGCGGTCGCGTGCGACGCTTTCCAGGCGGGCCAGCCAGGCCTTGCGGGCGGGCCGGTAAATCGCCGTGAGCGGCCCGTACAGTTCGGCCAGCGCCTGCGGCCCGAGTTCGAAACTGCCGCAGTGCGGGCCGAAAAAAATCACGCCCCGCCCCTGGCCGAACGCCTGCTCGGCCTGCGCCTGGCCTTCCACGCGCACATTGCCCAGGCACGACTGCGAGCGCGGCCGCATCCACAGCTTGGGCAGCTCGCCGACGAAGCGCCCGGCCTCGGCAATCGCCGGACGCGCTGCCGCAAACGGCAGGCCGGCCTGCGCCACGTTGGCCCGGAACTGGGCGCGGTAGCGGGCGCTCACCAGCCAGACCCCCCAGCCCAGCCCGGCGCCCAGCAGGTGCAGCACCGGCAGCGGCCAGCGGGAGAAAAAACGGAATAACCAGAGCATGAAATGGGTGCTAATGGGCTAATGAAGCCAAAAAGGCGAGCGTCTTATAATTGCGCTGTCGCCGAGTTACTGAACAACTTGCAGGGCGACATTAAACCAAACTGCTAAAGCGTTCGCCAAGGCACTTCCTGCTGGCAACGCGCCAACATAACTTAAGGAGTGTACGCAATGGCGAACGATTTTCTCTTCACATCCGAATCCGTTTCCGAAGGCCATCCCGACAAGGTCGCCGACCAGATCTCAGACGCCATCCTGGACGCCGTCTTCAAGCAGGACCCGCACGCCCGCGTCGCGGCCGAAACGCTGACCAACACCGGCCTGGTCGTGCTGGCCGGCGAAATCACCGCGCGCCAGGACGTCAACGTCGACTACATCCAGGTCGCGCGCGACACACTCAAGCGCATCGGCTACGACAACACCGAGTACGGCATCGACTACAAGGGCTGCGCGGTCATGGTCTGCTACGACAAGCAGAGCAAGGACATCGCCCAGGGCGTTGACCATGCCAGCGACGACCACCTGAACATCGGCGCGGGCGACCAGGGCCTGATGTTCGGCTATGCCTGCGACGAAACGCCCGAGCTGATGCCCGCGCCCATCTACTATGCCCACCGGCTGGTCGAGCGCCAGTCGCAGCTGCGCAAGGACGGCCGCCTGCCCTTCCTGCGGCCCGACGCCAAGAGCCAGGTGACGATGCGCTATGTCGATGGCAAGCCGCACAGCATCGACACCGTGGTGCTGTCGACCCAGCACAGCCCCGACCAGAGCGAGACGGCGACCAAAATGAAGGCCTCCTTCATCGAAGCGGTGATCGAGGAAATCATCAAGCCGGTGCTGCCAAAGGAATGGCTGCAGAACACCCGCTACCTGATCAACCCGACCGGCCGCTTTGTCATCGGCGGCCCGCAGGGCGACTGCGGCCTGACCGGGCGCAAGATCATCGTCGACACCTACGGCGGCGCCTGCCCGCACGGCGGCGGTGCCTTCAGCGGCAAGGACCCGAGCAAGGTGGACCGCTCGGCGGCCTACGCGGCGCGCTACGTCGCCAAGAACATCGTCGCCGCCGGCCTGGCGCGGCAGTGCCAGATCCAGGTGGCCTATGCCATCGGCGTGGCCAAGCCGATGAACGTGACGGTCTACACCGAAGGCACCGGCGTCATTCCGGACAGCCAGATCGCCGAACTGATCAATGCGCATTTCGACCTGCGCCCGAATGGCATCATCCAGATGCTCGACCTGCTGCGGCCGATCTATGAAAAAACCGCCGCCTATGGCCACTTTGGCCGCGACGAGCCCGAATTCAACTGGGAACGCACCGACAAGGCAGCGCTCCTGCGCAGCGCCGCTGGCCTGTAGAACACGACGCCCTGCGGCCGCAGCGTCGCAAGTCAGCTGGTCAATTTCTTGTGTTCCTCGGTGATGGTCCAGTAGTAGAGCGTCTTGTTGCCGACCTTTTCGACCTTTTCGGGCGGCCACTCGTCGCCCATGTCGAAGTCGTGGGACACAACCCGGGTGCCCACCTTCAGCTGTTTCCACAATTGCGGGCGCAGCTTGCGGTTGATGTCGGGCAACAGGTAAAGCGTGACGACAGTGGCTGGGGAAAAATCGGCTTCAAACAGATCGCCCTGCTTGAAAGCGACCCGGTTGGACACTCCGGCCGTCTTGGCATTGCGCTGTGCCTCCTGAATGCGGGTCGGATCAATGTCAATGCCCATGCCGCGCGCCCCGCGTGCCTTGGCGGCGGTGATCACGATGCGCCCGTCGCCGCAACCCAGGTCGTACAGCACGTCCCGCCGGCCCACATTGGCGAGTTGCAGCATCTTGTCAACCACCGGCTGGGGCGTCGGCACGTACGGCACATCGAGCCGGGGCGCGGTTTCGGTCTGCGCGGATGCCAGGACGGCAGTCAACGTCAACAAGAGCATCGTCATCAACCTCCTCCATGAAACGGCTGTCGCGAAAGTGGGCATGCAGCGCGGTGTGGAATGAGCGTTTGTCATGGGTTCTCCTTGAGGGGTTTGTGAACGGCTATCGCGGGGGATTTCACGGGTGCCGCGCGGACCATCAGCAACAGCAGCAATACGCCTGCGGCGAGGACGGCAACACCGATCCAGGCGGCGTTCAGGCCACCGAGGGTCTGGCTGTACACATAAGACAGGCTGGCCCAGAGCATGTAGGCGCAGGTTGCGCAGAACACCAGGGGCAGCAGCGGAAACAGCGGCACCCTGAACGGGCGGTCGATCCCGGGTTCGCGCACCCTGAGCACGAAAAGCGCCATGCCCGACAGCAGAAAGAAAAACCAGAACACCGGCGCCGTGAACTCGACCATCGACCTGAAGCCCTGGCCGGTCCAGGCGCCCAGCAGCACCAGCAACAGCGCGGCGCCGCCTTGCAGCCGCATGGCATTGACCGGCGTGCCGCGCCTTCCATCCCACAGAGCCAGTTTCTCAAGCCAGGGCCAGTCGCGTCCCAGGGCATAGCTGCTGCGCGCGCCAACGATCATCGTGGCATTGATGGACGTGAGCGCCGCGATGGCGACCAGCAACGAGATGATCTTTTCACCCAAGGGGCCAAAGGCGGCCTGAAGCAGATCGGCGGCCAGCGCGTCCGATTGCGCCATGCCCTGCAGCCCCAGCCCCCTCCAGTAGGCCCAGGTCACCATCAGATACAGCCCTGTGATGATCACGATCGACAGGACGAGCGCCAGAACGATGCTGCGCCGCCCGTCCTTCATCTCGGCGCTGATGTAGGCCGCCTCGTTCCAGCCGCCATAGGTCAGCAGGACAAACACCATTGCCAGGCCGAACGATCCCGCATCCGGCCCCCCGGGCGGAACGGCCGTCTGCGGCAGGGAGGTTTCGCCGCCATGGGCCAGGAACAGGGCCGCCCCGCCAATCAGCAGCAATCCGCCGATTTCCAGTCCGGTCAGCCAGGTCTGGACGGAACTGCCCGAACGGATGCCCCGCAGGTTGACCCAGGAAAGCACGGCAATGGCAACCACCGCATACAGCGGCGATCCCCAGGCCGCCCCGGCAGCGCCAAGCGGCAGCACCCGGTTCATGTAGTCGCCGAAAACAAAGGCCAGCAGCGCAATGGAACCGGTCGTGATGACCGAAAAACGCGCCCAGCCAAAAAGGAAGGACACCGATTTTCCATAGGCGCGCTTGAGGAAGTGGTAGTCGCCGCCCGCGTCCGGACAGGAAGTCGCCAATTCGGCATAGCAGAGCGCGCCGATCAGCGACATCAGGCCGCCCAGCACCCAGGCGCCGAACATCCAGGTGGTACTGCCTGCCATGGAGGCCACCATGGACGGTGCCTTGAAAATACCCGCCCCAATGACCACGCCCACAATGAGCATCGTGGCCTCGCGCAGGCCCAGAACGCCTACCGGCCCGGAAGAAGAGGAAACCGGTGTGCGGCTCATGGAAACCGCCCTCCCATGAACAGGCACGCTGCCGGGGAATGAACAAAACCGGCCCTGAAAGCCGCCCGGAAACCCAAGTTATGCATGAAAACCTCTTGGCATCACCGGGAACAGCCCCGATGGCAAGACTATAAAAATCGATGGGTCGGATGGACCTGTGCGATTCTGGCTCTTATCTTGTAGGACAAATGCTGATGCCCCGTATGCCCCGTATGCGCCGGATGGAGGTCATGCCCACCGCTTGTGCGGCATCATGGGCAGGACGCACGCGTTACGGCAAGGCAAGCAACGCAACTGTCGTTTTCAGTGCGAACTGGATTCACATCGGCGAGGCAAGCGGGCAGAGCCAGGAGCGGATTTGGTGAAGGTCACGCGACCCCGGGATTGGGCAGACCAAGCGTCCGTAAACGCCGTTGCGAAAGCGAAGCGGAAGTTTCAGCCCCGGGTGTAAGGCGACTTCGGAATGAATTTGCTTTTGGTTCCCTGGAGTTCATCGGCAGGCGCTGCATCGTCCTGCGGAACAGGCACCGTCTTGTTGGTTCCCTCCAGCCCGAAATCCTTGCCTTGGCGCTTGGCGCTGGAACCAACCGCAGGCTCGGGTTTTTCCGCCGGTTGGGGGTCGCGGGCTTTTGGCGAATCAGGTGTCCGGGTCATGGCAACCCTCCTTCAGCTGATGAAATGGCTGCTTTCCTTGCGCACCAGCAGCGGCAGGCTGTCGGCGGCTGGCGACCGCATCAAGCCGATGCTTCTTTCGACGGTGAACGGCCAGCGGCTGGGCAACCTGCCAGCCCCGGGGGTTTCGCTGCGAACCGGCAAATTTCGAACGGAAATTGACGCACTGGCATGGCCAAGGCTGGAACTATCTTTAGGCATGGTGATTTCTTGCACAACAGTCGGTAGAAATTCACTGTAGGGCCGACCTTGCCGGTCTTCCATGGGATTCAGAGGAAATGCCTGTAGGACAGGGGGCAGATCATGCCCATCCATTCCCTAGAAACGGATGCCTGGCCGTTCAGGATCCGGAAAGAACCGAATTGGCGCCCAGGTACCTGATCTGCACATGGTCGGGTGCATGTTCAAGATGCACGCCTTCGGCATCCGCCAGCGCCTGCACATCGGCCCATTGCAGGGAACGATAGGTCGGCATCCGGTTGCCCAGGTTGGCCAGTTCACTCGGCGCAGCAGCCGCCACCGTGATGCGCAACCGGGTGTCGCCTGCCTCGCCTTCCATGCTGACGACCACGCTGGCCGGTTGGTCGACCGTATCGGTCAGCGCGATCAGGCTGGCGGTGAACACGCTGCGAAGCATGCCCTTGGGCAGTTTGGCAACGCCTTGTGTCGTCTGGTTGTCCAGGGAAAAACCGCGAAAGGAAAGCTCGGTGGCCATCAGGCCCAGCGATTCCTCGACCGCGCTGTTCACCGCGATCAGTTCGTTGTCCCTGGGCGCCAGCCAGGTCATCAGGTTGAGGGACGTGGCCGCGGCCTCGCGCGACAAGGCGGTGAGCGCCTGGGTGTTCTTGGCCAGCTGGCCCATATCCGGAGCGGCGGCCTTGATGCGCCTTTCCAGCATGGCCGACATCATGCCGATAGGCTGAAGCGTACCGGCCAGGTTGTGGCGGATGGCAGGCAGCAGGCGGCGCATGAGCGCATAGCGGGCCGCTTCGGCAAGTCGCTCTTTCAGATGGGGAATTTCGCTGGACATAAAGAAAGAAGGCAGAAAATTTCAATAAAACATGAATTCGGAATCAGCGCGCTCAGGAATTCACTGGCGAAAATCATGGGGCCAAGGCATCTCGGTCATCGCCAGCCCCGGCTGAATAATAGCAGTGGCCGCTTGCCTGAAGCACCGCCCGCTCACAGGCCGACACATCAATTAAGCAGGCAGCCCTTGAAAACCGGCATGAATGCCCCTATCATTAGCACTCGATGGTATGGAGTGCTAACAACATGACACGCCGCCCAATCGACAGGCAGCCGCTACTTGGCAGCTGCGCTTGAATTCCAAAAACCATTGTTAAAAACAAGGAGCTTTTCATGAATCTTCGTCCTTTGCATGACCGCGTGATTGTCAAACGCGTGGAAAACGAAACCAAAACCGCCTCCGGCATCGTGATTCCGGACAGCGCCGCCGAAAAGCCCGACCAGGGCGAAGTGCTGGCCGTCGGTCCAGGCAAGAAGAATGACAAGGGCGAACTCGGCGCGATGGCGGTCAAGGTCGGCGACCGCGTCTTGTTCGGCAAGTACAGTGGCCAGACCGTCAAGGTCGATGGCGACGAGTTGCTGGTCATGAAGGAAGAAGACCTGTTTGCAGTGGTCGAGAAGTAATTCTCCCGCTCCAATACCGCTACTTATTTAATAGCTGCCCAAGCATGCTGGACGTGCGCAAGCAGCCTATTTCATTCATAAATCTTAAGGAATACGAATCATGGCAGCAAAAGACGTAGTTTTCGGCGGCGAAGCCCGCGCACGCATGGTTGAAGGCGTGAACATTTTGGCCAACGCGGTCAAGGTCACGCTGGGCCCCAAGGGCCGTAATGTGGTGCTGGAGCGCTCGTTCGGCGCCCCGACCGTGACCAAGGACGGCGTGTCCGTGGCCAAGGAAATCGAACTCAAGGACAAGCTGCAGAACATGGGTGCGCAGATGGTCAAGGAAGTCGCTTCCAAGACGTCTGACATCGCTGGCGACGGCACCACCACCGCCACCGTGCTGGCCCAGGCCATCGTTCACGAAGGCATGA
>JAQGMN010000033.1 GCA_028292345.1 Polaromonas sp.
GCCCCGCCGCTGCCCTGGGCCAACGGCCTGTACAGCATCAAGCGCCACGGCACCAGCCTGAGCACCTGCGACAGCGAGCCGGTGCAGACGCCCGGCTGCATCCAGGCCCACGGCGCGCTGCTCGTGCTGCGCCTGGACGACCTGACGATCCTGCAGGCAAGCGACAACACGCAGGCGTTTTTCGGCGAAGCCCCCGCGGCGCTGCTGGGCCAGAGCGTGGCGCGGGTCATTGGCGCGGCGCGGCAGGCTGATCTGCAGAACATGCTGGAGCGTGAATCGCTGGAGCGCAACGTGCTGTATGCCTTCACCCTGACCGAGGGCCAGGCCGATGCCGCGCTGGACGTGTGCATTCACACCCTGGACGGCGTGGCCGTGCTGGAATTCGAGCCGACCGGACGGCAGGCGGGCCAGTCCGAGCGCGATTATTTTTCGCTCGTCAGGACCGCCGTGGGCCGCCTGCAGAGCGCCACGGGACTGCGCGATTTTTGCGACCGCGTGGCTGCCGAAGTGCGCGGCATGAGCGGGCTGGACCGGGTCATGGTGTACCGCTTCCATGCCGACCAGCATGGCGAGGTGTTTGCCGAAAGCAAGCGCGGCGACCTGCCGCCCTGGCTGGGCCTGCACTATCCGGCCAGCGACATTCCGCAGCCCGCCCGCGAAATCTTCAAGAAACTCTGGGTCCGTCCGCTGCAGGATGCCGCCGGCGCGCTGGTCGAACTGGTGCCGCTGGCCAATCCCGACACCGGCAGGCCGCTGGACATGACGCACTGCGCGCTGCGCGGCGCCTCGGTGATGTACACCGAATACCTGGCGAACATGGGCGTGGCCGCCACGCTGGTCATGCCGATCCTGGTCGATGGCGAACTGTGGGGCCTGATCGTCGGCCACCAGTACGCGCCCACCCGCTTTGGCTACCAGCTGCGGGCCGCCTGCGAGCTGATCGCCCAGGTGGTGTCGCTGCAACTCAAATCCACCGACTACATCCAGCAGCAGGCCTACCGCCTCAGGGTGGACACGGTTCACCAGCAGCTCATTGCCAAGGCGGCCCAGAATGGCGACCTGATGGCCTTGTTCAACAGCGAGCCGACCTTGCTCGATGCGATGCAGGCCGACGGCGCGGCGCTTTTCCACATGGGCCGGTGGTGGTGCGTGGGCCGCACGCCGACCGACGCGCAGCTCGATGCGCTGGCCGGCTGGCTGAACCAGCGCGCCGAGCTGGACCTGCGCGCGCGGCCCGTCTATGCGACCGATTCGCTGTCGCGCGACTACCCGGCAGGCGCCGGCATCGCCGACGTGGCCAGCGGCGTGCTGGCGGTGCGCGTCTCGCGCCTGCGCCAGGACCTGATCGTGTGGTTCCGGCCCGAGACCATCCAGACCGTCAACTGGGCGGGCGACCCGAACGACAAGATCGTGGGCGGCGGCAAGCACGGCGCACGCCTGACGCCGCGCGGCTCGTTCGAATTGTTTGCCGAGTCGGTCAAGGCGCGCGCGCTGCCCTGGACCGGCATGGAGGTCGAATCGGCGCTGCGCCTGCGGCTGCTGGTGATGGAACTGGTGGTGGCGCGCGCCGAGCAGCTGGCAGAGCTCAATGTGGACCTGACCACGAGCAACGAAGAACTCGATGCGTTCGCCTATGTGGCCTCGCATGACCTGAAGGAGCCGCTGCGCGGCATCCACCGCTATGCCCACCAGATGATGGAAAGCAGCCAGGGGCTGGACACCGACAACCGGCAGCGGGCCGAAAGCCTGATGCGCCTGACGCTGCGCATGGACGGGCTGCTGGACTCGCTGCTGCATTTTTCGCGTGTCGGCCGGACCAACCTGGAATTCGAAGACGTGGACCTGAACGGCGTGGTGGCCGATGCGCTGGAAATGGTGGGGGTGCGTGCCGCCGACAACCGCTGCACCGTGGCGCTGGCCCGGCCGCTGCCGGTGGCCCGCTGCAATGAGGTGCGGGTGCGTGAAATCTTCAGCAACCTGATCAGCAATGCGCTCAAGTACACCCGCCGGGCGCGACCGCGCATCGACATCGGCCACCTGCTGCCCGAAGAGCCGGGGCTGCCTGCCGACGCACCGCCCGAGGCCGGCGGCCAGACGGTCTATTTCGTCCGCGACGACGGCATCGGCATCGAAAGGCGGCACTTCGAAAAAGTGTTCGGCATGTTCAAGCGGCTGCACGGCCGGGACGAGTTTGGCGGCGGCATGGGCGCGGGCCTGAGCGTGGTGAAAAAGGTGGTCGGCCGGCATGGCGGCATCGTCTGGCTGGACTCGGCCAGCGGCATCGGCAGCACCTTTTATTTCACCCTGCCCGCCGCACCGCCTGCCGGACCATGAGCGCCAGGCAGCCGGTCCTCGTGGTCGAAGACAACGACGGGGATTTTGAAACCGTTGTCGAGGCGGCGCAGCGCGCCGGGCTTCCCAACCTGCTGCGCCGGGTGGCGTGCGGCGACGAATGCCTGCACCTGCTGAACGCGTCGGTGCAAAGCCGCGGCCTGCTGCCCGCCCTGGTGCTGCTCGACCTGAACACTCCCGGAGACGATGGCCGCGACGCCTTGCGCCAGATCAAGGCCTGCGGGCTGCTGCGCGCCATACCGACCGTCGTGCTGAGCACCTCCAGCAACCCGCGCGATGTGGATTTTTGCTATGCAAACCATGCCAATGCCTACCATGTCAAGCCGGTCAGCCACATGGCGCACCTGAAAACCGTGCAGGACATCTTCGGCTACTGGCTGGGTTGCGCCCTGTTGCCGACCGAACCCATGCCGGGGAAAAAATGAACGACGCCTGCCGCATCCTGCACATCGACGACAGTCCGGACGACCGGGCCGACCTGCGGCAAATGCTGCTGCGCGGTTCCGGCGCGCGCTACCGGTTCACCGAAGCGGAACTGGGCAGCAACGGCCTGCAAATCATCAGCGACCTGCAAAAGGCCGAGCCGGGCCGCATGCCTTTTGACTGCATCCTGCTCGATTTCCACCTGCCCGACATGAACGCCTATGAAGTGCTGGCGGCCTTGTGCGGCGGCTCGGAACTGCCGCCCTGCCCGGTGGTGGTAGTGACCGGCTGGGACGGCGCGGACCGGGACCACGGCGCCAGGCTGCTTCGCGCCGGCGCCCAGGACTACATCGGCAAGAGCTGGACAACGCCCGAAAGCCTGACCCGCACGATTGAAAACTCCATCGAGCGTTTTGACCTGCTGACCCGGCGGAAAATCGCCGAAACCCAGTTCCAGGAATCCGAGGAGCGCTACCGCAACCTGTTCAGCTCGATCGACGACGGGCTGTGCGTCATCGAGAAAATCGCCGGTGCGCCGGGCCAGCCGCTGGATTTTCGCTATGTCGATGCCAACCCGGCCTTCACCGCGCAAATGGGCATGCGCGGCGCCGTCGGGAAAACCATCCGCGAGATGCTGCCGGACGAGCCCGAGGAATGGTTTGCCAGCTACAACACGGTATGCACCATCGGCATGCCGCTCAGGTTCGAGCGCAGCAACCTGATACCGGGGCATGTGCATGAACTCAATGCGTTCCGGATCGGCGGGCCGGGCAGCGTGAAGGTCGCGATCATCTTCAGCGACATCACCGAACGCAGGCTGTCCGAACTGCAGACACTGGCGCAGGCAAAGGCGCTTGCGGAACTGGACCGCCGAAAGGACGAGTTTCTGGCGATGCTCGGCCACGAACTGCGCAACCCGCTGGCGCCCATCTCCAGCGCGGTGCGCCTGCTGCGGCTGCAAAAGAACGAAACCCCGATGCAACGGCAGGCCTGCGCCATCATCGAGCGCCAGGTCGGGCAGCTCAACCACCTGGTCGACGATTTGCTGGAAGTCTCGCGCATCACGACCGGCCGGGTCCAGCTTCGGCGCGAACAGGTCGCCGTGGGCGACATCGTGGAACGGGCGGTCGAGACCGCCCAGCCCCTGATCACGCAGCAGCGGCATCAACTCACCGTTCGGCTGCCGGCGCAACCGGTCTGGCTGCATGCCGATGCCGCCCGGCTGGAGCAGGTGGTGGTCAACCTGCTCACCAACGCGGCCAAGTACACCGACGAGGGCGGCCGCATCGAGCTGAGCGTCCAGCAGGACGGCCCGGACGCCGTGCTGCGGGTCCTGGACACCGGCATCGGCATCGCGCCCGACCTGCTGCCGCATGTGTTCGATTTGTTCACGCAGGCCGAGCGCTCGCTGGACCGCTCGCAAGGCGGCCTGGGCATTGGCCTGTGCCTGGTGCAGCGGCTGGTGGAACTGCACGGCGGGACCGTGACGGCCTACAGCGTGCAAGGCCAGGGCAGCGAGTTTGTGGTGCGCTTGCCGGCCATGCTGACCTGGGTGTCGCCGCCCGGCCCGCCGGTGGCCGCGCCGGCGGGGCCGCTTGACAAGCACTGCCGGGTGCTGGTGGTCGATGACAATGTGGACGCGGCCCAGACGCTGGGAATGCTGCTCGAATTTTCCGGCTATGAGGTCCGCATGGCGCACGATGGCCTGAGCGCGGTGGACGCGGCGCTGGCCTGGCGCCCGGACGCGGTGCTGCTGGACATCGGCCTGCCCGGCCTGAGCGGCTACGGGGTCGCCCAGCGGATTCGCCAGGAACCCACGCTCGAAGGCATGGTCCTGATCGCCCTGACCGGCTACAGCCAGGAATCGGACCGCCAGTTTTCGCGGGAAGCGGGGTTTGACCACCATCTGGCCAAGCCTGCCAATTTCGACGTGCTGGAAAAGCTGCTGAAGGCGGTTTCGGAAAAACTGGAATAAGGCGGCTCCAGCCTGGCTGGACCCGCCCGGCCCGGGAACGCTTCAAGGGCCGGCGCGGCGCGCACGGTATGCTTGGCGCCATGGGTGAATTTGACTTGATTGCGCGCTATTTCACGCGCCCCACGCCCCGCGCGGCGCTGGGGGTGGGCGACGACTGCGCGCTGCTGCAGCCCGCGCCGGGCATGCAGTTGGCCATTTCCAGCGACATGCTGGTCGAGGGCCGGCATTTCTTTGCCGACGTGGACCCGGCCGCGCTGGGCCACAAGGCGCTGGCCGTCAACCTGAGCGACCTGGCCGCCTGCGGCGCCACACCGCTGGCCTTCACGCTGGCACTGGCCCTGCCGCGCGTGGACGAGGCCTGGCTGCAGGGCTTTTCGCAAGGGCTTTTCAAGCTCGCCGACGCCCACGGCTGCGAACTGGTCGGCGGCGACACCACGCAGGGCCCGCTGAACATCTGCATCACGGTGTTCGGCGAAGTGCCGGTGGTCGATGGCAAGAGCCAGGCGCTGCTGCGTTCGGGCGCCAGGGCCGGCGACGATGTGTACGTCAGCGGCACGCTGGGCGACGCCCGGCTGGCGCTTGAGGCATTGCGCGGCAGCATTGCCCTGCCGGCCGACCTGCTGGCCGAGGCCAGGCAGCGGCTGGAGCGGCCCACGCCGCGCATCGCGCTGGGCCGGGCGCTGCGCGGCGTGGCGTCGGCGGCGCTGGACATCAGCGACGGTCTGCTGGGCGACCTGCGGCACATCCTGAAAGCGTCCGGCGTCGGCGCCACGCTGGACACCTCGATTGCTATTGAATTGCTAGCTGCTAGCGCCCATCCAGCGTGCGCTGGTGGCCTTTTTTCCTTGGAAAATCAACTCGAATGCGTGCTGGCGGGCGGCGATGACTATGAGCTGGCCTTCACCGCGCCCGCCTCGGCGCGCGAAGCAGTGCTGGCGGCGGCGCACCGGGCCGACACCCGCGTCACGCACATCGGCCGCATTGACGCCGCGCCTGGCTTGCGGCTGGTCGATGGCCAAGGCGGGGCCGTGGATGGCCGGTATGCTTCGTTTGACCACTTTGGCTGAAGGCCGGGGTTGATTGGCGCCGGGAACGGATGCTGCAATGCAAGAATTGAGCCCGAGTTTCTCTTTGCCAGCGACAAGCATTTTGCGTCCTGACTGAGGCTGTGCCATGACGCCAAAATCACAGGTGGCAAGTAATGAGCAGCACACCCCAGCGCTGCATCCAGCCTGTCAGTCCATGCAACTCGTGCCCAATGAAAATTTCGTTTAAGAACACCATGCAAATCGATCAGTGATGTGGTGTTTCTTAGGATGCGTCACTTGTCGTTGGGTGCGTCTGCGTTATCTAACCAAGGAGTACCTCCAATTTCGGGTTGCGCCTCAAGCAAGGCCACATTGGCCCCCGTAACTGCGCGAATGTTCCGCATGACATCCAGAAGAGTCTTTTCCGTCCACTCTTCTGGTGTGCCTACCATCGCATTCGCCATGTCACGACTGATCTGCATTAACCCACCTTCTTGCTTAGTAAACACTGCATACTGGTCAACGTGATAGCCGTCCTTGTACTGAAACAGACACATGGTTATCGTCAAGTCGTTGCTTCCGGCAACCGTTCTTGTCGCTTTTGCTGTCCAGACAGCACCGTCACAAGTTGCCACGCGGAAACCGATTGATCCGCCGCCCCCGGCAAGCGCTGCGAACTTCGAGCCTTCAAAGGGATTTACGAGTTTGAACCGCCCTGCCACTGCGGGCACCTCGCCCGAACTGGGTATTGGTGTCGCCTCATGCGCGTTATTGACATTGCGTCCGAGACCATTGCTGGCTGCTTTTGCAACTGTCGATCGAGGCATTGATGTTTTGACATCGTAAATTCTGTAGTATTCGACGGTCTTTGTTTTTGTGGTCAAGTAGTTGTTCGTTGTTCCGCATGCGGACAAGAACCCAACAGTAATTGTTCCGACAAGCAAATGACTGCGTTTCAAAATGGTCCTCCGTGCATGGTTGATGGTGGAACGTAGGTATGGGATGCCGTCCGGAATTTAATCCGTCGGCCAACCTCCGCAGATAGCTACAGGAAAACGCCAGCAATCCACCCAACAGCCCGGATTGCCGTATAGGCCAGGTAAAAAAAGGTTCAAGGTTGCACATGAAATTTACCCTCTGTCTACCCAATCAAAGCACCTGCCGAACCAGGGGATGAAAAGCGTTTTGTTACAAAACTATACCGTAAAAAAAGCAACATCAGGAACCGGTATTTCCTTCTGCCCGCAGTGCGCAGCGGAGCTGGTTCCGTCAGTACCCCGGCATCCAGTTGCAGGCCAAAAAACTCCTTGTCGCTCTGCCATCCCAGCGATTCAGAAAGCGCCTGCAATCACTGAGGCGCACCGGCGCCCGAAGACAATCCGGTCGCGTCAGAGGCTGGGCGTCGGCGCGCTCACTGCCGGGAAAAAACCAGATGCGTGGCCCGCGCCGTGGCTTCGTGCCTGACGCAGGCATAGCCCAGGGCAGGAAGGTTCACGCCGTCGAACAGGCGCTCCCCGGCGCCGAGCAGGACGGGCGAAATGGCGATGTGCATCTCGTCGATGAGGCGCTGGCGAAGGTACTGCTGGATGACATTGACCCCGCCGCCAACGCGAACATCTTTGCCTCCGGCGGCTTGCCGGGCGCGCGCGAGCGCGGCGGCGGGGCCATCGGTCACGAAGTAAAACGTCGTGCCGCCGTCCATGACAAGCGGCGGGCGCGGATGGTTCGTGAGCACGAACACGGGAACGTGGTACACAGGGTTTTCGCCCCACCAGCCCCGCCAGGTTTCGTCGGGCCAGGGGCCACGGACAGGCCCAAACATGTTTCTGCCAAGGATCCATGCGCCGACGTTCTGGAAACCCCGGGCGGCAAACGCATCGTCGCTGCCCGTTTCCCCGCTCTGGTTGCCGAACAGTTTTTGCTGAATGGTCTGGGTGGGAATCAGCCAGCCATGAAGCGAAGTGCCGCCGACGCCCAGGGGATTGCTGAAGTCCTGGTCCGGGCCAGCGCCGAAACCGTCGATCGAGATGGTGAAACTCTCTAAGCGAAGCCTGGACATTTTTATTCCTTGACCTTTGAGTAACTGCGCAACCCGTTTGGCGATGCCCAAAGTTTGCGACAAGGCGCAGCGCTTAGCCTTCGCGCTCGACGTGGCGGGCGAAACTGTTGAGGATGGCCTGCCAGCCCTGGCGCTGCTGTTCGACAGAATAGGTTTCCTCGGCGTCGAAGGTCTCGCGCACGGTAACGCCTCCTGGCCCGGGCAGAAACTCGACGCGCAAATTCCGGTCTCCGAACGCGCATTCGATCAGTTGGTGCTCGACGACCTGCGTATAGGTTCCGGCGAAGTCAAACCCCATGCTTGCATCCTTGGCCTCCATGCGTGATGAGAAGCTGCCGCCGACGCGCAGGTCCACGGCGGCACGTGTCGTGTGCCAATCGTCTGAGGCGGCATTCCAGAGTTGGATGTCGGCCGGTGTTGTCCAAGCGCGCCAGACCTCTTTGATCGGGGCATGGACGTTGATTTCGACAGTGATTTTCATGTGGTACTCCAGTTTGGTACGGCCATGGGAAGTAACGTCGGGGGCGCCGTCCATTGAACTGCCTCGCCGACGAATGTGAGATGCACGGAAGGCGAATCGGCAGTCTGCCAGTTTGCCAGTTTGCTTTGCGGTTTGCCCCTGCTTAAAAAGACACTCTCAAGGCGACACAGCGCATCTGCCGTCCACCCATCCACCCAATCAAAGCCCTTGCCAAATCCGTCGATAAAAACGTCTGGTTACAAGCACTATAACTTGCTGATGGCGGCGATCCGCAGCGTACAGCGGCCCCTCACGCCCCTGGCGTCCATCCATAAGCCAGGAACACCTCATCCCGCTGCCACCCCAGCGACTCATAAAGCGCCTGCGCCGCCGCATTGCTTCTGGCCGTGGTCAGGTCCATGCGCGCAACACCCTGGGCTCTGGCCTGCGCCTGTGCCGCCTGCATCAGGGCTTTGCCCACGCCGCACTGGCGCAGGCCAGGCGCTACGAACAAATCGTAGAGCACGTAGATCGGCGCCGCCGCCACCGAGCAGAACGACGGATACAGCTGGCAAAAACCCATGGGCTGCCCGGCCGCGCCGCGGGCATAAAAAATCACCGACTCGGCGCGCTCCAGGCGCTGGCCAATGAAGCGCGTGGCCGCGTCCAGGTCGGCGGGCTGCCCGTAGAACTGGCGGTACTGGTCAAACAGCGCGCCGACGGGCGTCACATCGCCAAGGGTGGCAGGGCGTATCGTGAATGCGGTCATGGGTTTTGGGTGTAGTTGGCCTCCAGCGGCCACCCGGCTTGCGCCAGCAGCTATTGAGCATGACGCACCACGGGCTCCTGCATTGAAATGGACGAGCGCCCATGATGCACCATGGCAGCCTGCCACTGGCCGTGCGCCGAGGTGTGTTTGTTCGTGATAATCGGGCCATGACCGAGCCCGAACTGCCAGGCGCCCCGCTGCGCCCCACCGCCCGATTCATGCTGGCGCATCCGGCGCATTTCATGGCGCTGGGCTTTGGCGCGGGCCTGAGCCCGGCGGCCCCCGGCACGGCCGGCACACTGTGGGCCTGGCTGTCGTTTTTGCTGCTGCAGCGCTGGCTGTCGCCCCCCGGCATCGGCTGGCTGATTGCCGTGTCGATACCGCTGGGCTGGTGGGCCTGCACGGTCACGGCGCGCAACCTGCGGGTGCTGGACCCCGGCTGCATCGTCTGGGACGAGATTGTCGCCTTCTGGGCGGTGCTGTGGCTGGTCAACCCGGCCGGGCTGTGGGGCCAGGCCATCGCCTTTGCCTTGTTCCGCTATTTCGATGCCGCCAAGCCCGGCCCGGTGGGCTGGGCCGACCGGCTGTCGCACGGCGTGGACCCGGCCACGAGCCGCAACGCCTGGACCGTTGCCGGCTTTGGCATCATGCTGGACGACCTGGTGGCGGCCGGTTGCACGCTGCTGGTTATTGCCCTGTGGAGGTTTTTCGCATGACCGGAACGCTATCAAAACAAGAGCTGCCAACGCTTGATGTGCCTGCGCTAACGGCCGATCTGGCTGATAGGTTGCAGAAAAACGGCTGGTTCATGGCCACCGCCGAAAGCTGCACCGGCGGCATGATCGCGGCGGCCTGCACCGACCTGGCCGGTTCGAGCAACTGGTTTGAACGCGGCTTCGTCACCTATTCGAACGCCGCCAAGACCGAACTGCTGGGCGTCGAGGCGGCACTGATCGAGCGCCACGGCGCCGTCAGCGAGGCGGTGGCGCGGGCCATGGCGCAGGGTGCGCTGGCGCGTTCGCATGCGCAAGCTTCGGTGGCGGTGACGGGGATTGCCGGGCCGGGCGGCGGCAGTGCGGACAAGCCGGTCGGAACGGTGTGGTTCGGCTGGGCCACGCCAGCCGGCACGGTCAGCGAAATGAAATGCTATGCCGGCGACCGCGCCAGCGTGCGCCAGGCCACCGTGGCGCATGCGCTGGCCCGGCTGCTGGAGCTGCTGGCCTGAAGCCGTTTCCTATTCGAACGCCGTCACGCTGACGCCGTGCTGGTCGGAAAATGCCTTCAGGATGCCGGCCAGCTGCGCATCCTCCAGCGTGGTGGTCAACTCGACCAGCTTGTTGCCGCTGCCCCTGCGGCTGTCGCTGACCGCCACCTCGGCCTCGGTATCCTGCGCCGCGAGCAGGGGTTGCAAGGTGGCCTGCAGCGAGCCCATGAGCTGGTCGCGCTGCGCTTCGCTGCGGTTGGAGTCCGCCGGGTACTGCACTTCGAACGAGAAATTGGTTTTCAGGGCCATGGCGTTCAGCGCGCGTTTTCAAGCTTGGCCGACAGCGTGATCTCGGGCACGCTGGCCAGCGCCTTAGACAGCGGGCAGGCCTTCTTGGCGCCCTCGGCAATCTCCTGGAACTGGGCTTCGCTGATGCCCGGAACCACGGCGGACAGCGTCAGCGCGATGCGGTCGATCACGAAGCCGTCGCCTTCGGCACTCA
>JAQGMN010000060.1 GCA_028292345.1 Polaromonas sp.
GAGACGGTGTACGAGATTGGCGTGATTGCGCCCATCGGCGGCGGCGCCGCCGTGATGGTGGGCTGAACACCCGCAACCCGCCACATTGCAGGACCCGCCGGTTACGGCAAAGCCCATGCCTGATTCCCCCGGCCAGCCCGTCGCCGCAGTCGCCGGTTCGCGGCGCCTGCCCGCTGCCATTTGGGCGCTCGGCTTTGTCAGCCTCCTGATGGACATTTCCTCCGAGATGGTCCACAGCCTGCTGCCGGTGTTCATGGTCACGGTGCTGGGCACCAGCATGTGGGCGGTTGGCCTGATCGAGGGCGTGGCGGAAGCAACCGCGCTGATCGTCAAGGTGTTCTCGGGCGTGCTGAGCGACTACTGGGGCAGGCGCAAGCCATTGGCGGTGCTCGGCTACGGGCTGGGCGCTGCGTCCAAGCCGCTGTTCGCGCTGGCCTCCACGACCGGACTGGTACTCGCTGCGCGGCTGATCGACCGCGTGGGCAAGGGCATTCGCGGCGCGCCGCGCGATGCGCTGGTGGCCGACCTGGCGCCGCCCGGCATGGTGGGCGCGGCATTCGGGCTGCGCCAGTCGCTCGACACCGTGGGCGCTTTCGTTGGCCCGCTGATCGCCATGGGCCTGATGCTGCTCTGGGCCAACGACTTCCGGGCGATTTTCTGGGTGGCGATGGTGCCCGGCTTCATGGCGGTGGCGCTGCTGCTGTTCGGCGTGCAGGAGCCGGAGCGCGTGCGCATGCCCGGCGAGGCGCCGCGCGTCAACCCGATCAGCCGAGCCAACCTGCGCCGCCTGAGCGCGCCTTACTGGCGCGTCGTGGCCATTGGCGCCGTGTTCACGCTGGCGCGCTTCAGCGAAGCTTTTTTGCTGCTGCGCGCGCTGCAGGGCGGCCTGCCGGTGGCCTACACGCCGCTGGTGCTGATCGGCATGAACATCGTCTATGCCCTGGGCGCCTATCCCTTCGGCAAGCTGTCGGACACCGTCAGCCACCGCGCGCTGCTGGCCTGGGGGCTGGTGGTGCTGATCGCGGCCGATGCGGTGCTGGCGTCCGGCAGCAGCCTGGCCTGGGTCTCGGCCGGCATCGTGCTGTGGGGGCTGCACATGGCGATGACGCAGGGACTGCTCGCCACCATGGTGGCCGATACGGCGCCGCCCGACCTGCGCGGCACGGCCTTCGGTTTTTTCAACCTGGTGAGCGGACTGGCGATGCTGCTGGCCAGCACCGTGGCGGGCGTGCTGTGGGACCAGCTGGGCGCGCCGGCCACGTTCGCCGCAGGCGCCTTGTTCAGCCTGGCGGCGCTGGCGCTGCTGTGGCGCTGGCGCGCCACGAATTCCTGACGCTCATATAAAGATAGCTGCTTGTGCCCTCCCCGCGTGCGCAAAAGGCCTGTTTGGCTTGAATTTTCAGTGGCCGGCACGGCGCAGCTGGCTCACGCGCGCGGCAATCGCATCGGTGTCCAGCGCATCGTCGGCATGCGCCAGGTAGGTTTCCAGGTCGGCGACCGCGGAACCCACGTCGCCCTGCGCCGCCCAGGCCAGCCCCCGGTCGCGGTATTCGGTCCAGGCGTCGGGCTGGAGCACGATGAGCCGGTCCTGCACGGCGATCAGGCGCGGCCAGTCTTCCTGGGTCTTGTGGATGTCCTGGAGGTTGCGCAGCATGCGGGCGATGATCTCGCGCGGCGGCGCCGACTGCAGGTACAGGCCCATCGGCACCTCGAATTCGTCGCTGACCGGGCTGCGCTGGCGAAAAGGCTCCAGCCGCTCGGCCAGTTCCTCGCGGCTCAGCGACTGGCCGTTGAACGGATCGATCACCACCTGGCCCTTGGGCAGGTTGACCTTGACCATGAAATGCCCCGGAAACGCCACGCCGCGCGCATTCAGGCCCAGGCCGACGGCCAGTTCCAGCCACAGCACCGCCAGCGTGATCGGAATGCCGCGCCGGGTGCGCAGCACGGTGTTCAGGTAGCTGTTGTCGGGGTCGTAGTAGTCATTGATGTTGCCGCCAAAGCCCAGGTCGCGGAAAAAGAACTGGTTCAGCGCCCGCAGTCGCTGCAGTTCGGGCGCGTCGCCGGGCAGCCGGCGCTTGAGGCGGGCCAGCAGCTGGTCCACATCGCCCAGCACCTGCTCGACGTCCAGGTCGGGGTATTCGTCCTGCGCCAGGCTGACGGCGGCTTCCAGCAAGGGGAAATGCGCATCGCTTTGCACCAGGCTGGAAAAGTATTGAAGCGGCGACGGAACGGCAAAATTTAATGGCATGGCGCTACTTTCTCACAAACCGAACCCCAATGTGTATCAGTAAATACACCGCCGCTTGCGATTGGTCAAGCGCGTGAACCGGTCCACCCGGCCGCGTCAGCGCTTGAGCAGCTTGCGCAGCTTCAGGCCGGACACCCTTAAAACTATGAAATAGATAGCAGCCGATGCAAGCAGCACCAGCGCAAGCAGCCCGATTCGCTGAAAATACTGGTGCTTCAGGCCGATCCAGTTCACGCCATCAGCAGCCCAGAGCAAAAATACCGCCAGCAGCGCGCTAGCCGAAAACACCTGCAGGCCGAACAGCACCCAGCCCGGCGCCGGCGCATAGCTGCCGCGCCGGATCAGCCCGACCAGCAGGCTCAGCGCATTGATCAGCGCGCCGATGCCAATGGCCAGCGCAAGCCCGGCATGCTGGAAATACGGCACCAGCGCCAGGTTGAGCAGCTGCGTGATGACCAGCACGACCACGGCGATCTTCACCGGCGTCCTGATGTTCTGGCTGGCGTAAAAACCCGGCGCCAGCACCTTGATGGCCACCAGCCCGAGCAGGCCGGCGCCGTAGCCCATCAGCGCGCTGGTGGTCTGCTGCACGTCTCTAGCGGTGAACGCGCCGTAGTGGTAGAGCGTGGCCACCAGCGGCTCGGAGATCGTCAGCAGCGCCACCGCGCAGGGCACGGCCAGCAGCACGACGATGCGCAGCCCCCAGTCGAGCATGGCCGAGTATTTGGCGGCATCGCCCGCGCCCTTGGCCGCCGCCAACTGCGGCGTCA
>JAQGMN010000072.1 GCA_028292345.1 Polaromonas sp.
AGTGACACGCCTACGCCCATCCCGAGCCGCGTCTTGACCCGGTCGCTCCAGGGAAAGCCGGAATAAAAGGCTTTCATGAACAGATCGAGCTGCACGCCGTTGGCCTGCAGGCCCCGGTCGTTATGGCTCGTCAGGCCGACATAACCGACAAAATCCAATGGCCAGCCGTTCACGTTCTGCAAAAAAGGCTTGCCGATCTGCAAGGCGGAAATGCTGGTCGGGTTGACCTTGGCCGTGGACAGGCATTGCCCGGTGACGATCTTGAGCAGGTGGCAGCCGTCGTCGGTGGCCTTGCCGTAGAGCAGCTTGAACCACGTAGGCGAGCCGTCCTCGGCCCATTCGCGCTTATGGCCGCCGAAGTCATAGACCGCGCCCGCATAAACGCTGGGCAGCACCCGCTTTTGCACGATGGGGCTGTCCCTGATCTTGCGGTCCAGCAGGGTCGCCGAGACACCGGCCAGCAGGCGCCAGCGCTGCGACACCTCATACACGCCAAAGAGGCCCAACGAGGTGTTGATGCCAGCGCCCGGCGCGTAGGCCAGGCGGCCGGGCGCGGCTTCGCCAGGGCGCACGCCGTAGTAATAATTGTTGAGCCGGGCATCGCGCAGCGCCACGCTCAGGCTGGGGCGCAGTAGCCAGGGGCCGGAGCGCCAGTCGTAGGTGTAGCCGAGGCGAAATTCGCTGCCTTTGGAAAAACCGCCCACGTCGTGCAGCAGTTCGGCCTGCAGCGTGCCCCAGGGCTGGCGCAAGCGCCATGACAGCCCCAGGTCCAGGCCCGAATCGCGCGTGGTCATGCCCGCCAGGGCGGCCGGCAGGCGGTCAGCCGGAAAGCCTTCGAGCCGCTGCTCGACAAACAGGTCCATCCGCTGCGCATCGTCCTGGCGCAGCTTGACGCCGCCCCGGTTGGCATGCAGGAAAAACCGCTCGCCTTCGTAGAGGTAGAGCGGCAGCACGTCATAGCGATGGCCGCCCTCCAGGTAGGGCGAGGTTTCGACGCGGGTGACCACACCGAGCCCCGCGCTGCCCGGCACCGACAAGATGTTGGTCAGCGGCTCCAGACTGGCGTCGGCATGCGCCGGGGCCATGGCGGACAGGCCGGCCGCAAGGGCCGTGCCTGCCAGCCAGCGGGAAGATCGAGGACGCAAGGCGAAAAGGTTTTTCATGGTGGCTATTTTGATTCTGCCGGCTTTGAGGATTGCCTCGGGCTGAAAACCCGGGCGGGTGGCCAAAACAGGCTGTACGGTCCAGTTTATAGGACAAAACTTCCTCTAGCGCAGTGTAGCTATGCGCAGAGCGCTATTTTATTAATAGCAATTCGCATAAAAAAAACCCGCCTGAAGCGGGTTGTTGGCAAACAACAGAAACGTAGTTTTAGAACGGAATGTCGTCGTCCATGTCGTCAAAGCCGCTGGACGCCTTGGACGGCGCGGGTGCTGCCTGCCGTGGCGCGGCGGCCGGTGCGCGGGCTGGCGGGGCGGAAGACTGGCGCGGGGCTTCATAACCGCCGCCGTCATCCTGGCCGGCGCCGGGGCCGCCCATGCCCTGGCGGCTGCCGAGCATCTGCATCTGGTCGGCGCGGATTTCGGTGGTGTATTTTTCGACGCCGCTCTGGTCGGTCCATTTGCGGGTGCGCAGGGAGCCCTCGACATACACCTGCGAGCCCTTGCGCAGGTACTGGCCGACGATCTCGGCCAGCCGGCCGTTGAACACCACGCGGTGCCATTCGGTGGCTTCCTTCATTTCGCCGCTGGCCTTGTCCTTCCACTTGTCGGTGGTGGCGATGGTGACGTTGGCGACCTGGTCGCCGCTGGGAAAGCTGCGCATTTCGGGGTCTTTGCCCAAATTGCCGACGATGATGACTTTGTTGACCGATGCCATGGTTTGAATCCCTTGAAGAAGTCCCCGAAGCCCAATCCCCGGAGTGATGCGGGAGAGTTTAACTGGCCGGACGGCCTTGCGGGTCGGCGTTTGCCACGGCGCCGGCCACCGGACGGCCCGGCGCCTTCATCGGCCAGGCCACCACCAGCCACAGCAGCATCAGGCCGCCGCAGACCATGAACAGCCCCTGCGGACCGTGGGTCTTGGTGACCCAGCCGCCCACCGCGCCGCCGGCAAAGAACCCCAGCGACTGCAGCGTGTTGTACACCCCCAGCGCCGCGCCCCGCGCATGCGCCGGCGCCACGCGCGAGGCCAGGCTGGGCTGGCTGGCTTCGAGCACATTGAAGCCGCAGAAAAACAGCACCAGCAGCGCGGCCAGCCAGCCCAGGCCGGGCGCGGCGGGCATTGAGACGGTCCACAGCAGGCCGGCCTGCACCAGAAGGATCAGCCCCACCGCGCCCAGGAACACGGCGCGCAGGTAGCCGCGCTTTTCCAGGGGAAACAGCAGCATGCCCATGATCACGAACGACGCCAGCACCGCCGGCAGGTAGACCTCCCAGTGCCGGGCCTTGTCCAGCCCGGCCGCCACCAGCAGCGCGGGCAGCGCCACCCACATGGCCAGCTGCACCGCATGCAGCACGAAGACGCCGAAATTGAGCCGAAGCAGGGCCGGCACCCTGAGCACTTCCAGCACGCTGCCGCGCGCCGCGCTGGCGTGGATGCGCGGCTCGGGCGGCACCCACCACAGCACGACGGCAATGCCGGCCAGCGCCAGCGCGCCGGTCAGGGCAAACAGGCCGTGCAGGCCAATGTGGCCGGCCAGCCAGGGCGCGAGCACCAGCGACAGCGCGAACATCAGCGCAATGCTGCCGCCGACCATCGCCATCGCCTTGGTGCGCACCTCGTCGCGGGTGGTGTCGGCCAGAAAGGCGGTGACGGCGGCGGAAATCGCGCCGGCGCCCTGGACCGCGCGGCCAATGATCAGCCAGTGCAGGTCGGGCGCCCACGCGGCGACAAAGCTGCCTGCCGCGAACAGCACCAGGCCCGCGATGATCACCGGCTTGCGGCCCCACCAGTCGGACGCCAGGCCGAACGGAATCTGCAGGAAGCCCTGCGTGAGGCCATAGATTCCCATCGCCAGGCCGACCCGCGCCGGGTCGTCGCCGCCCGGATAGCGCGCCGCTTCGAGCGCGAACACCGGCAGCACCAGGAACAGGCCGAGCATGCGCAGCGCAAAGATCGACGCCAGCGAGAAGCTGGCGCGCCGCTCGGTGGCGGTCATGGGAAATGAAGGCGAAGCAGAAGCCACGGTAGATGCGTTTCGAAAATGAAAATACAGTGAAAGCCGCTGTGCGCAGTCGTCCGCAAGGGCGCCCCGGCCCAACCTGCAAGCGCTGGCGCACCGTTGGGTGCAAGGCCTTGTATTGTGCTTGATACCCGGCGGCCCGGCGGCCCGCCGGGCCGCTCAGGTCTATGATGGAAGGTTTTTCGGCGCCCGCATTCCCGTGAACTTTTCCAACGACAGCCAACCCCTTGCCCCCGTGCCGACCGCCCCGCTGGCCAAGGCGCATGCCGCAGCCGACAAGGCCGACGACCTCGACAAGGCCCTGCGCCTTGAAAGAAGCTTTGGCGCCCCCTCGATCAGCATCCGCGGCGCGCGCACCCACAACCTCAAGAACATCGACCTGGACATTCCGCGCAACCAGCTCGTCGTCATCACCGGGCTGAGCGGCTCGGGCAAGTCGTCACTCGCTTTCGACACGCTGTATGCCGAAGGCCAGCGCCGCTATGTCGAAAGCCTGTCCACCTATGCGCGGCAGTTCCTGCAGCTGATGGACAAGCCGGACGTGGACATGATCGAAGGGCTGTCGCCGGCCATTTCCATCGAGCAGAAGGCGACCTCGCACAACCCGCGCTCGACCGTCGGCACCGTGACCGAGATCCACGACTACCTGCGCCTGCTGTTCGCCCGCGCCGGCACGCCGTTCTGCCCGGTGCATGACCTGCCGCTGCAGGCGCAAAGCGTCGCCGAGATGGTCGATGCCGTCTTGGGCCTGCCGGAGGACACGCGGCTGATGATCCTGGCGCCGGTGGCGCGCGAGCGCAAGGGCGAGTTCGTCGAGCTGTTTGCCGAAATGCAGGCCCAGGGCTATGTGCGCTTCCGGGTCGATGGCGCCACTTACGAATTCGACGCGCTGCCCAAGCTGAAGAAAACCGAGAAGCACACGATCGACGTGGTGATCGACCGCGTCAAGGTGCGCCTGGACAAGGACACGCCGGCGGACGCCGAAGCCGGCACGGTCCCGCCGCCCGCGCTGCGCCAGCGCCTGGCCGAGAGCTTTGAAGCGGCGCTGCGGCTGGCCGACGGCCGGGCCGTCGCGCTGGAAATGGACTCCGAAAAAGAGCACCTGTTCAGCGCCAAGTTCTCCTGCCCGGTCTGCAGCTACTCGCTCAGCGAGATGGAGCCGCGCCTGTTCTCCTTCAACTCGCCGGTCGGCGCCTGCCCGTGCTGCGACGGCCTGGGCCACCGCGACTTTTTCGACCCGGCCCGCGTGGTGGCATTTCCATCCCTGAGCCTGGCCAGCGGTGCGGTCAAAGGGTGGGACCGGCGCAATGCCTACTATTTTTCAATGCTGGAAAGCCTGGCGGCGCATTACCGGTTCGACATCGACACCGCCTTCGAAGACCTGCCCGAGAACGTGCGCCAGGTGGTGCTGCACGGCTCGGGCGAGGAGGACATCAAGTTCAGCTACCTGATGGATTCGGGCGAGAAGGCCGGCAAGAAGGTGAGCAAGAAGCATCCGTTCGAAGGCGTGATCACCAACTTCGAGCGCCGCTACCGCGAGACCGACTCGGCCGTGGTGCGCGACGACCTGGCCAGGTACCGCAGCGTGCAGCCCTGCCCCGATTGCGGCGGCACCCGCCTGCGCCAGGAAGCGCGGCATGTGTACCTGGTCGGCACCGCCGAAGGCGGCGAGCAGCCCAGCCGCAAGGCGATCTATGAAGTCAGCAACATCACCCTGCGCGAGAGCTTCAACTACTTCAGCAGCCTGACCATGCAGGGCGCCAAGGCCGAGATTGCCGCCAAGGTGGTGCGCGAGATCGGCCTGCGGCTCAAGTTCCTCAACGACGTCGGCCTGAACTACCTGAGCCTGGACCGCAGCGCCGAGACGCTGAGCGGCGGCGAGTCGCAGCGCATCCGGCTGGCCAGCCAGATCGGCTCGGGCCTGACCGGCGTGATGTATGTGCTGGACGAGCCCAGCATCGGCCTGCACCAGCGCGACAACGACCGGCTGATCGGCACGCTCAAGCATTTGCGCGACATCGGCAACAGCGTGCTGGTGGTCGAGCACGACGAGGACATGATCCGCGCCGCCGACCATGTCATCGACATGGGCCCGGGCGCCGGCATCCACGGCGGGCGCGTGATGGCGCAGGGCACGTTCGCGCAGGTCCAGGCCAATGTGAATTCGCTGACCGGCCAGTACCTGGCTGGAACGCTGAAGATTGCGGTGCCCGCGCGCCGCACGCCGTGGCTGCCGACCGTCAGGAACGCCCATCCGTTCGACAAAGCCAAGTCGCGCTTTGCCCCCAGCCCGGCCGCCGAGCGCCGCGCGGCGCGCGAAGCCCTGCACCAGGCCACGCTGGGCGACATGCAGGCGCTGCGCGTCATCAACGCCACCGGCCACAACCTCAAGGGCGTGAGCGTCGAGTTCCCGGTCGGCCTCTTGACCTGCGTAACCGGCGTTTCCGGCTCGGGCAAGTCCACGCTGGTCAACGACACGCTGTATGCCGCCGTGGCGCGCACGCTGTACCGCGCGCACGAGGAGCCTGCGGCCCATGAAAGCATCGAAGGCATCGAGCATTTCGACAAGGTCATCAACGTCGACCAGTCGCCCATCGGCCGCACGCCGCGCAGCAACCCGGCGACCTACACCGGCCTGTTCACGCCGATCCGCGAGCTGATGGCCGAGATGAACACCGCGCGCGAGCGCGGCTACGGCGCCGGGCGCTTTTCCTTCAACGTCGCCGGCGGGCGCTGCGAAGCCTGCCAGGGCGATGGCATGGTGAAAGTGGAAATGCACTTCCTGCCCGACGTGTACGTGCCCTGCGACGTGTGCAAGGGCATGCGCTACAACCGCGAAACGCTCGAAGTCCAGTACAAGGGCAAGAACATCGCGCAGATCCTCGACCTCACGGTCGAAAATGCCGCCGAGTTCTTCAAGGCCGTGCCGACGATTGCGCGCAAACTGCACACGCTGCTCGATGTGGGCCTCTCCTACATCAAGCTCGGCCAGGCGGCGACCACGCTGTCGGGCGGCGAGGCGCAGCGGGTGAAGCTGGCGCTGGAACTCAGCAAGCGCGACACCGGCCGTACGCTCTACATCCTGGATGAGCCGACCACCGGCCTGCACTTCGCCGACATTGACCTGCTGCTCAAGGTGCTGCACCAGCTGCGCGACGCCGGCAACACCATCGTCGTGATCGAGCACAACTTGGACGTGATCAAGACCGCCGACTGGCTGATCGACCTGGGGCCGGAAGGGGGGGCCGGCGGCGGCCAGGTGGTGGGCGTGGGCACGCCCGAGGACATTGCCGCCAATACCGACAGCCACACCGGCCACTACCTGGCGCGCCTGCTGTAGGGTGTTTTTTCACCCTTTCTTGATGCCAGAAGTGGCGTCAGCGCATGGCACGCTTTAGTTAGATGCTCCCTTTTCCATAGTAAAAATGGCAACCAAAGGGCGCCCCACCTCAAACTGTCATGAAAAGGGCAGAAGCTCTGAGTCTTTATCCACCGGGAGACTTCGAATGCATGTTTTTGCCCCAACCCCTTACCTGCGGCTGTCGGTGCTGGCCGGAGCCATGCTGCTGACCGCCTGCGGCGGCGGCAGTGACCCGGCGCCGGCACCGCTGTCCTTCAAGACGCTGGCCAATGTGCAGCCGCTGGTCATCGGCCATCGCGGCGCCTCGGGCCATTTGCCCGAGCACACGCTGGAGTCGTACAGCCGTGCCATCGAGATGGGCGCCGACTTCGTCGAACCCGACCTGGTGGCGACCAAAGACGGCGTGCTGATCGCGCGGCACGAGCCCAACATCACCAGCACCACCAACGTCGCCGCGCTGGCGCAGTTCGCCAGCCGCAAGACCACCAGGAAAGTCGATGGCGTGGACGAAACCGGCTGGTTTGCCAGCGACTTCACCTTGGCTGAAATCAAGACCCTGGGCGCGCTGATCACCGATGCCGAGCGGCCGCAGCAGTTCAACGGCCTCTACAAAATACCGACGCTTCAGGAAATCGTCGACCTGGTCAAGGCCCGCCGCGCCGCCACCGGCCGCGACATCGGCATTTACCCGGAAACCAAGCACCCGACCTTTCACCGCCAGCTGGGCCTGGGCCTGGAAGACCGCCTGATTGCCGCGCTGAACGCGGCGGGCTGGAACAGCAGGACGGCCCCGGTGCTGGTGCAGAGCTTCGAGCCGGGCAGCCTGAAGGAAATGCGCGGCAAGGGCCTGGCGACCCGCATGATCCAGCTGATCGACGGCGACGACTACGACCTCAAGACCGGCCGGATCACCTATGCCGCGCCTTTCGACCGACCTTATGACTGGGCGGTCAGCGGCGACACCCGGCTGTTCAGCGCCATGGTCACGCCTGCCGGGCTGGCCGAGATCAAGACCTATGCCGACGGGATCGGCCCCTGGAAGCCCTACATCGTGCCGGTCAAGGGCGCGCTGGACGCGGCCGGCAACCTGCGCGATGTCAATGGCGACGGCAAGGCCAACTACAACGATGCCAGCAGCCAGCCGGCCACCACGCTGATTGACGATGCGCACAAGGCCGGCCTGTTTGTGCATGCCTACACCTTCCGCAACGAGCAACGCCGCCTGGCCTTTGACTACAACAAGGACCCGAAAGCCGAGTACCTGCAGTTTTACCGCCTCGGGCTGGACGGCCTGTTCAGCGACTTTCCCGACACCGCCATCGAGGCGCGCGGCAGCTACCTGAAAGAACTGGGGCGCTGAACCCTGGCGGGCCGGTGGCGGCCTGATGCCCCGGCAAGAGCGAGAATCCCGCCCAACCTCCATAATCACGTCCTTTTTGCCCTGCCGGCATAGCCCCCCGGCGGGGCGGACCGTTTCCCCGGACAGCGCTTCACGCGTTTATCTTCAGCGAAAGTTTTTTCTTTTGACCAGCGCTTCCATTTTCACCCGCCGCAAGGTGGTTTTCCTCGTCGCCTCGCTGTGCTGCCTGCTCTGGGGCAGCGCCTATCCGGCGATCAAGAACGGCTATGCGCTGTTCAACATCGCCGCCGGCGACATTGCCTCCAAGCTGG
>JAQGMN010000080.1 GCA_028292345.1 Polaromonas sp.
GCACGGAGGAGGCTGACCGGCGGCGCGCGCAGGGCGGCGCCAACACCCTGCCCGAGCCGCCGCGCCGCTCTGCGCTGGCGATGGTGGCGCGCCAGTTCACAAGCCCGCTGATCTACATCCTGTTCGCCGCGGCGGTGCTGGCCGTCGCGCTGTCGCATCACGGCGACGCGGTCGTCATCCTGCTGGTGGTGCTGGCCAACGCCTTGATCGGCGCTTTCCAGGAAGGCCGCGCCGAACGCTCGATGGCGTCGCTGCGGCAGCTCTCGGCGCTGCATGTGCGGGTGCTGCGCGGCGGCCATGAAGCCATGATCGCGGCGCGCGACCTGGTGGCCGGCGACGTGCTGCTGCTGGCGGCGGGCGACGCGGTGGGCGCCGACGCGCGGCTGATCGAGGCCGCCCGGCTGCAGGTGGCCGAAGCCGCGCTGACCGGCGAATCGGTGCCGGTCAGCAAGGCGACCGGGGCCCTTTCCGAAGCCACCGGCCTGGCCGACCGCCGCAACATGGTGTTTTCCGGCACCTACGCCACCGCCGGGCGCGGTCGGGCGGTGGTCGTGGCGATTGGCGCGCAGACGGAAGTCGGCCGCATCGCCGGCATGACCGAAAACGCGCTGGATCCCAAGACGCCGCTGGAGCAGCGCATCGGGCAGTTCGGCCGCTGGCTGGTGGCGGCGGCGCTGTTGCTGTTTGTTGCGGTCATTGCGCTCGGCCTGTACCGCGAACTGCCGCTGGCCGATGTGCTGATGGTGGCGATCAGCCAGATGGTGTCGATGGTGCCCGAGGGCCTGCCGGTGGCCATGACCATCGCGCTGGCGGTGGGCATGCAGCGCATGGCCGGGCGCGGCGCCATCATCCGCCGGCTGTCGGCGGTCGAGACGCTGGGCTCGACCACGGTGATCTGCACCGACAAGACCGGCACCCTGACGCGCAACGAAATGACCGTCAGCCGGCTGTGGCTGCCCGGCGGCATCGACGTGTCGGTCAGCGGCATCGGCTACGCGCCCGAAGGCCGGCTCAGCGCCGACGACGCGGCCGCCCTGCCGCTGCTGCAGGCGGCGGCGCTGTGCAACGATGCGCAGCTGCTGCCGCCAGGACAAACCCGCGCCCAGTGGGCCGTGCTGGGCGACCCGACCGAAGGCGCGCTGATCGTGCTGGCGGCCAAGGCCGGCATCGACCTGGAACAGCTGAAACACGATGCGCCGCGCGAAGCCGAACTGCCGTTTGACGCCGACACCCAGATGATGGCCACGCGCCACCGCCTTGCCGATGCGCCCCGTCGGGTGTTCATCAAGGGCGCGCCCGAAGCGCTGCTTTGCCTGTGCGCCGCCAGCGAAGCCGCCGTGGTCGAGGCCGCGCGAACGGCCGCCGAAGCCATGGCCGGGCAGGCGCTGCGCGTGCTGGCCTTTGCCGTGGTGGACGACGACCCGCTGGACGCCGGCACGGGCTTTGGCGCGCTGGCCGGGCGCGCCCGCCTGCTCGGCCTGGTCGGCCAGACCGACCCGCCGCGCGAAGAGGTCAAGGCGGCCGTCGCCGAATGCCGCGCGGCCGGCATCCGGCCGGTCATGGTGACCGGCGACCACAAGCTCACCGGGCTGTCGATTGCCAGGGAACTCGGCATTGCCCGCGACGGCGACCGGGCCGTCGATGGCGCCGAGCTGGAACGGATGGGCGAAGCCGACCTGCGCAGCGACCTGGGCCGCATCGCCGTGTTTGCGCGCGTGCATCCGGCGCAAAAGCTGCGCATCGTCCAAGCGCTGCAGGCGTGCGGCGAGGTGGTCGCCATGACCGGCGACGGCGTCAACGACGCCCCGGCGCTGGCGCGCGCCGATGTCGGCGTGGCCATGGGCATCACCGGCACCGAGGTGGCCAAGAGCGCGGCCAAGATCGTCATCACCGACGACAACTTTTCCACCATCGTCGGCGCGGTCGAGCAGGGGCGCGTGGTCTACGGCAACCTGAAGAAGGTCATCCTCTACCTGTTTGCCACGTCGATCGACGAGGTGGCGCTGCTGCTGCTGGCCCTGCTGGGCGGCTATCCGCTGCCGCTGGTGGCGGTGCAGATCCTGTGGATCAACATCGTCACCGAAGGAACGCTGACGGTGAACCTGGTCATGGACCCGCCCGGCGGCGACGAGATGAAGCGCCGGCCGGTGCCGCGCGGAGACCGGCTGGTGGACCGGACGATGCTCGGGCGGGTGCTGCTGATGTCGGCCGCCGCCGTCATCGTCACTTTCGGCTGGTTCGTCTGGCGGCTGGACCAGGGCCTGCCGGTCGCGCTGGTGCGCACCGAAACCTTCACGCTGCTGGCGATGTGCCAGTGGTTCAATGTGCTGAACTGCCAGTCGGCCACCCGTTCGGCGCTGGCGCTGGGGGTGTTCAAAAGCCCCTGGCTGCTCGGCGGCCTGGCGCTGAGCATGGGGCTGCAGGCGCTGGTGCTGTACGCGCCGCCGATGAACGCGCTGTTTCACACCGTGCCGCTGGCGCCGGCCGCGCTGCTGCCGCTGGTCGCGCTGGCCAGTGGCGTGCTGTGGGCCGAAGAGCTGCGCAAGCTCGCCGCGCGGCTGGGGCGCAGGCTGGCGCCATGAAGGCTGGGCTGCCAGCGCGGCCATTCCTGCCATGCGCGGCGCTGGGCTTGCTGGCAATGTGAAGCTGCGCTGTCCAACAATCGCGCCTGCGCCAGCATCCAGCAGCGCGTCGGGCTGGCGCGGCATGTCGGCCACCGAAGAATGCGTGCCCGGCGGCATGACCCGAATCCGTCGTCGCCGAAGGCCGTTGCGGCGTGCAGGTGGCGCCGAGGGCTCATGCGGCATAACATGGCATCACCCCAACTGACAAGAAGGCTCCGACCATGCAACTCACCGACGCCCTTGCGTTTGACCTGCCAGAGATCGCCGCGCTGCGCCGCGACATCCATGCCCATCCCGAACTGTGCTTCGAAGAGCTTCGAACGGCCGACATGGTGGCCGGCAAACTGACCGGCTGGGGCATTCCGGTGCACCGGGGCATGGGCACGACCGGCGTCGTCGGCATCGTCCACGGCCGCGACGGCGGCGCCTGCGGGCGCGGCGTCGGCCTGCGCGCCGACATGGATGCGCTGCCGATGCAGGAATCCAACACCTTTGCCCACACCAGCCGGCATGCCGGCAAGATGCACGCCTGCGGCCATGACGGCCACACCGCCATGCTGCTGGCCGCCGCGCAGCATTTCTCGAAGCACCGCGACTTCGACGGCACGGTGTACCTGATCTTCCAGCCGGCCGAGGAAGGCGGCGGCGGCGCACGCGAAATGATCAAGGACGGCCTGTTCGAGCAATTTCCCATGGAGGCGGTGTTCGGGATGCACAACTGGCCGGGCGGCAAAGTCGGCACGTTTGCCGTCAGCGCCGGGCCGGTCATGGCATCGAGCAACGAATTCAAAATCGTCATTCGCGGCAAGGGCGGCCATGCGGGGATGCCGCACACCGGCATCGACCCGGTGCCGGTGGCCTGCCAGATGGTGCTGGCCTTCCAGACCATCGTCAGCCGCAACAAGAAGCCGGTCGATGCCGGCGTCATTTCGGTCACGATGGTCCACGCCGGCGAAGCGACCAACGTGGTGCCCGACTTTTGCGAACTCCAGGGCACCGTGCGCACCTTCAGCATCGAGGTGCTGGACCTGATCGAGCGGCGCATGCGGGCAATTGCCGAACACACCTGCGCGGCGTTCGAGGCAAGCTGCGAATTCGAGTTTTCGCGCAACTACCCGCCCACCATCAACTCGGCGGCCGAGGCGGATTTTGCGCGCCAGGTCATGGCGGGCATCGTCGGCGCCGACCAGGTCATGCCGCAGGAGCCCACCATGGGCGCGGAGGACTTTTCCTACATGCTGCAGGCCAGGCCGGGCGCCTACTGCTTCATCGCCAACGGCGAAGGCGGCCACCGCGACATGGGCCACGGCGGCGGCCCCTGCACGCTGCACAACCCGAGCTACGACTTCAATGACGAACTGATTCCGCTGGGCGCCGCCTACTGGGTGCAATTGGCCAGCCGCTGGCTGAACACGGCCAGAACGGCCTGACCCGGGCTGCGAATCACCCTGGCGCCCGGCCACGGCGCGCCAGGCGCCCGAGCGCTTCGCGCTACTGAATTAATAGCTGACTGTGCAGATCCCGCCTGCGCAAAAGGCCTATTCGATGCTGAAAAATCGGTTTTCAGCATCGAACGAATGCGCTACGGGTGGTGCTTGTCGTGCACGCTGTTCTGCATGGCCGTGCGGGCAACGCCGTCCAGCGCGCCTTCGACCACCCCCTGCTGGCTGACGACCTTGACCAGGTCCAGCGCGAGCAGATTGCGAAGCACGCGGGACGTCATGGAATGCTTGCGCCCCCCCTGGCTGGTGAACATGAACAGGCTGTTCTGGGGGCTGACCCAGGTCAGTTCCGCGCGCAGCCACTGCATGTCCACGAGCAGGTCCACCCAGTCGCCCAGGGCAAGCTGTAGTTGTCCCTCCGGTTCAGCCGCCTTGGCGGGATGCCCGCTGGTTTCGGGCGCCAGCAGGCTGGCGGCCGGCCACGGCTGGGTCGGATCGTCCGGATCGTCCATGAAGCCGGAATCCTGAACCTCCGACGGCGCCAGCCACAGCGGCACCGGATCGGAATTCTCGACGAACATCCTGCCCAGCGAATGGCTGCTGACTTTGGCGGCCTGCGCCGGCAGGTCGGCGACCGCCTTGAGTGCCGCACGGTGAACGAGCATGAGTTCATCGAAAAACGGACGGGACTGCTCGGCCGGAAAGTCAATGGACAGCAGCCCCTGCCTGAGCGAATCGAGCAGGTTCGGAATCATGGCGAGGAGGCGCCTGCGGTGCCGCGTCGCCTGCTCGACATTCAGGCTCCAGAGCACATCGTCCAGCGCCAGGCTGAATGGCGCCGGACCGCTGGCCGGTGCCTTGCCCTGCGCAAGCAGCCGCTCCTGGGCCATGACCTGCGACCAGGGACCGGTGAGGAAAGCCGTGATGATGCGGTTGTCATTGATGAAATCGGGCCGGGCCCTGATTTCGGCGGCAATCTTGACGGCCATCAGGTTGCGCTGTTCGGCCTGCAGCAGGGCCTGCACCGCGACGCGCTGCGCCTTGCGGTTTTCAGGGGTATTGCGGCTTTGCCTGCGTTGGAAGTCGTGGAGCAGCCTGGCGAAATCCTCGGAATCGCCGACCCCTTCGTCTGCCAGCAGGACGGCGACTTCGCGCAGGTGCTGCAAAAATTCCGGAAAGCCGGCAGCGTTCTCGCTCGCATACCCCAGGCTTGCGCGGGTGATGGCTTCCAGAAGCCTTCGTGCCGGATGGCCCTTGTCGCTGAAAAACCGGGGGTCGGTCACCGCCAGCCGCAAAAATGCCGGTTCCGCATTCGCAATCATCTGCCGGACCGGTGTCAGAAGGCGCTCATCGCTGGCCATCTGCTCGATCATCAGCCCGACCACTTCAATGGCCAGCGACTGGCCCAGCGTCTTGGCATCGGTCTTGAGCCGGGCGCGCAGGCGGGCCACCGGCGCCGGGGCGGGCGGCCGGGTCAGTTTCATTTTTGCGGAAACCAGGCCCTGCTCTTCAAGTTCGGTCAGTGCGTCGAGCGCGGCAGGCACGGTGTGCGAAAAATCCTGGCGCGAGAACTCATCCACGCCGAACTCGGAAAAGGAAGCGGGTTCATGTTCGGAATCGTCATAGTCACCCACCAGCAGATGGTGCAGGTGGTCCAGCGTGAGCAGGGGCCTGCTGCGGCCGGCAGGCGCCACCGCATGTTCTTCGGCAGGCTTGTCCTGGCGGGTATCGGCCTGCCCGGGCAACGGCAGGGCCGGCGCCGCAGCGTGGGCCTTTTCGGCCGGCCAGGCGCCTGCCGGCCGGCCCTGGGGTGCGCCCAAGACGCCATAGGCTGCCGGCGCGATTCCCTGGCCGGCAAGAAAATCATCCAGGAACACATACAGCGACTGGAGTTCCTCGCCCAGGATCTGGCCGCCATCGAGCAGCCAGTAGGCCCGCGTCTGGACTGACACGGGAAGGGACTGAAGCAGTTCGATCAAGGCCAGGGCGATGATTTCCGGGCGCAGGGGGTTGCTGTCGGCCCTGACCACCAGCAAGCCCTGCGCCGTGCTCAGCCGCGCGGAGAAGCTGGCCAGCCCCGCTTCGCAGCCCAGCCGCACAAGTTGCTGCAGGCGCGCGTTCTCGACGGCTTGCTGGACCTGCGTGTCGCCCATGAGTTCGAGGTCGTCAAAGCGGACCGAAGACAGCGAGCGCCCGGAAGCCACGGGCTTTTTGCCGGCGCCGGTGGCGGCACCGTCGGCAGCCATGGCTTTTTCCAGCCTTTCGGAAAAGCCCTGTTCGATGCCGAGCCGGTTTTTCTTGAGGACCGTGATGGCGTCCTGAAGCTGGCGTCGCTCCCAGGAGTCGGCAACGCCTACGGCACGCTGATGCATGGCATCCGCAAGCTTGGTGCTCCATCGGTCAATGAGGAAAGGACACTGCCTGAAAACCTCGTCCACGCATGACTGGAAGGCCGCACTGGGCGCTTGGATCGGGTGGGTCATGTCGTCGGCTACCTCACTTCAGAAAAATTCGCCGGACAAGCCAGGCGTTGCAGGCAGCAGCCTTTTTTGTTCGGCATGGCTCAACTCAGGAATGCAGGCCCAGGGCCTGCCAGCCGGCGTGCCCCAGTTTTTCAAGCGTCCGGATATTTTCTTCAAATATGGCTTCGGCATGGGGAAATGACTGCACCGCCCGCTCGATGCTGTCCTCGCGCAGCAAATGCAGCATTGCAAACGGCGCGCGGTTGGTGTAGTTGCCGATGTCGTCCGCTTCGGTGCCGTCGAACTGGAACTTTGGATGAAAGCTGGCCAGTTGCATCACGCCTTCGAGCCCATGCTCGTCCAGCACGCCTTCGGCGATTTCCATGAAATCGTTGAAATCCAGAAAATCGTCGAACAGCGTGGGATGGATCAGCAGCGTCGTATCCAGTTCCTCGGCAGGCGTAGTGACCAGCCGGTCCAGCTCGCTGTCGAGTTCTTCCAGCAGGTCGTCGGCATGGCGCGCATGGCTGACCACCAGGCGCACCTGGTTCTTGACATACACCGCCTTGGCAAACGGGCACAGATTCAAACCGATCACGGCTTTTTCAAGCCAGTGACGGGTTTGGTTCAGGACTTCGTCGTCGGTCATGATCCACCCTTTTTAGGAGTAGCAGGCGCGGAGACAACTCCAACCCAGCCAGGGCCGCGGAACCGGCTTTGCCGGGCCGCAGGCGCAGTGGCCCCCTCGGGGGGCAGGGAGCCACACGCAGTGGGCGACCGTGGGGGCATTACTTCAAGTCCTTGAAGCGCATGCGCTTGGGCTTGGCGCCCTCTTCGCCCAGGCGCTTTTTCTTGTCGGCTTCGTATTCCTGGTAGTTGCCGTCGAAGAAAGTCCACTGGCTGTCGCCTTCGGCCGCCAGGATGTGGGTGGCGATGCGGTCCAGGAACCAGCGGTCATGGCTGATGACCATCAGCGTGCCGGCGAATTCGAGCAGGGCATCTTCCAGCGCGCGCAGGGTTTCCACGTCCAGATCGTTCGACGGTTCATCGAGCATCAGCACGTTGCCACCGGCGATCAACGTCTGCGCCAGATGCAGCCGGCCGCGTTCACCGCCGGACAACATGCCGACCTTCTTCTGCTGGTCGCTGCCGTTGAAGTTGAAGCGCCCGCAATAGGCGCGGCTGGCCATCTGGAACTTGCCGACGTTCAGGATGTCGAGCCCACCCGACACCGCTTCCCACACCGTCTTGTCGTTCTCGAGGTCGTCGCGGCTCTGGTCGACGAAGACCATCTTCACGGTCTGGCCGATCTTCACCGTGCCGCTATCGGGCTTTTCCTTGCCGGCGATCATGCGGAACAGCGTCGACTTGCCCGCGCCGTTCGGGCCGATGATGCCGACGATGGC
>JAQGMN010000090.1 GCA_028292345.1 Polaromonas sp.
ATGTGACGCACGAGTGGTTTGTGATTGACGCGACCGACAAGGTCCTCGGACGAGTAGCCAGCGAAGTTGCTCTCCGTTTGCGCGGCAAACACAAGGCCATTTACACGCCTCACATCGACACCGGTGATTTCATCATCATCATCAACGCAGCCCAGCTGCGCGTGACCGGTGCCAAGTCGACCGACAAGATCTACTACCGCCATTCGGGTTATCCAGGCGGCATCACGGCCACCAATTTCCGCGACATGCAGACCAAGTTCCCGGGCCGCGCCCTGGAAAAGGCCGTCTAGGGCATGCTGCCCAAGGGCCCGCTCGGCTACGCCATGATCAAGAAACTCAAGGTGTACGGCGGTGCAGAGCATCCGCATACCGCCCAACAGCCTAAAGTGCTGGAAATTGCAGGCACATCACGGGAGTCCTCCAAATGATCGGTGAATGGAACAACGGCACCGGCCGTCGCAAATCCAGCGTCGCCCGCGTGTTCCTGAAAAAAGGCACCGGCAAGATCACGGTCAACGACAAGGACATCCAGGTGTTCTTCGGTCGCCAGACCTCCATCATGATCTGCCGCCAGCCTTTGTTTTTGACGAACCACGTCGAGACGTTTGACATCATGATCAACGTCCACGGCGGCGGCGAGTCCGGCCAGGCCGGCGCAGTGCGCCACGGCATCACCCGCGCCCTGATCGACTATGACGCAACGCTCAAGCCAGCGTTGAGCCAGGCCGGTTTTGTGACCCGTGATGCCCGTGAAGTCGAACGTAAAAAGGTCGGTTTCCGCTCGGCGCGCCGCCGCAAGCAGTTCAGCAAGCGTTAATTCCGCTTCCCTGCCTTGCAAGAAAGCCGTCCGGTTCGCCTGGCGGCTTTTTTCATGGACAAGCCCTTCTGGACGCTAAGACGCGCGGGCGGTATGGTTGATTGATTTACTGTACTATTTGGCCCATTGCCTATTGATTAATGGAGTTCCCCATGAGCGCAGTTGCCGAAAATATCCAGACTGAAATGCCTTCCCCCTTTGTGTTCACCGACAGCGCGGCTTCCAAGGTGGCCGAACTGATTGCCGAGGAAGGCAATCCCGACCTGAAGCTGCGCGTGTTCGTGCAGGGCGGCGGTTGCTCGGGCTTCCTGTATGGTTTCACTTTTGATGAAATCACCAACGACGACGACACCACCATGACCAAGAACGGCGTGTCGCTGCTGATCGATGCCATGAGCTACCAGTACCTGGTCGGTGCGGAAATCGACTACAAGGACGATCTGGAAGGCGCGCAGTTCGTGATCAAGAACCCGAATGCCAGCAGCTCGTGCGGCTGCGGCTCAAGTTTCTCGGTCTGATGGCCTGATTCCGGTATGGGCAGCCTGGCTGCCATCGTGTACAAGCCGCCTTCAGGGCGGCTTTTTCGTGGTTTCCCGCAACCACCTGACAGGCCGAGCGTTTTCTCATGACTGCACCTGCGCCACTTCCCGCCCAGCAGCCTTCGCAGCGCATCTTGCTGTGGCTGGTCGCCACCGGGTTTTTCATGCAGACGCTGGACGCGACCATCGTCAACACGACGCTGCCAGCCATGGCGCGCAGCTTTGGCGAAAGCCCGCTGCGCATGCAGTCGGTGGTGGTGGCGTATTCGCTGACCATGGCGATGCTGATTCCAGCGTCGGGCTGGCTGGCCGACCGCTTCGGCACGCGGCGCGTCTATGTGCTGGCAATCGCGCTGTTCGTGCTCGGCTCCATCGCCTGCGCGCTGTCGCGCACCCTGACGCAACTGGTGGCCGCGCGCGTCGTGCAGGGCCTGGGCGGCGCCTTGCTGCTGCCGGTCGGGCGGCTGGCGGTGTTGCGGGCGTTTCCGCGCGAGCGCTTTTTGCAGGCCATGAGCTTCATCGCCATTCCCGGCCTGGTCGGTCCGCTGATCGGGCCGGCGCTGGGCGGCTGGCTGTCGGAAGCGGCAAGCTGGCACTGGGTGTTTTTGATCAACTTTCCGGTCGGGCTGGCCGGCCTGCTGGCGACGCTGCGCTTCATGCCGGGCAACCCGCGCCCGGACACGCCGCGTTTTGACCTGACCGGCTACCTGTACCTGGCGTTTGGCATGGTGGCCGTGTCGCTGGCGGTCGATGGCCTGTCCGGCCTGGGCCTGAAGCAGGCCAGCGTGCTGGTCCTGCTGGTGTTCGGCCTGGCGAGCTTGACGGCCTACTGGCTGCATGCGGCCCGGCGGCCCGATCCGCTGTTCTCGCCGCACCTGTTCTCGATTCCAACGCTCAGCATCGGCCTGCTGGGCAACCTGTTCTCGCGCCTGGGCAGCTCGTGCATGCCGTTTCTGGTGCCGCTGCTGCTGCAGGTCAGCCTCGGGTTTTCGCCGACGCGGGCCGGCCTGATGATGGTGCCGGTCGCCGTGGCCAGCATGCTGACCAAGCGCGTCACGACGCCGCTGATCACGCGCTTCGGCTACCGCCGGGTGCTGGTGGTCAACACGGCGCTGGTGGGCTTGAGCATGGCGAGCTTTGCCTTTGTCACGCCGGCCCAGCCGCTGTGGCTGCATATTGTGCAGCTGGCGCTGTTCGGCGCGGTCAATTCGATGCAGTTCACGGCCATGAACACCGTCACGCTGCGCGACCTGGACAGCCACATGGCGAGCAGCGGCAACAGCCTGCTGTCGATGGTGCAGATGCTGGCGATGAGCATGGGCGTGGCGGCTGCGGGCGCGGTGCTGGCGGGCTTCACCGACTTTTTCGGCAGCGGCGGGGCGCTGCAGACGCTGCATTCTTTCCAGGCAACGTTTGCCTGCATGG
>JAQGMN010000093.1 GCA_028292345.1 Polaromonas sp.
CGGATAAACGGGTAAACCGATAAAGCCGATAAAGCCTGCGAAGGCCACTACCCCGGCAGTGCTCAACAAGCGTTGTTGTGACTTTCCTATGAACCGCCCCGGCTTATTCTTACATTCCTAAGAAACCAGGCCGCCTACGGTAAGGCGCATGCAACCATTTACCACCCAAGACCTTTTCCTCCACCAAAAACTCACCGATGTGCATTGCGCCCCCGGGGCAGACCTGGCAGCCGCGACTGTTCGCTCGGTCGACCCCGGCCGCAGCCGCTATGTGTCGTGCATCTGGGCGTTCTCGGCCGACAAGCCGCCCCGCCAGCTCACGCGCGGCCCGGGCCTGGACCAGTCGCCGCGCTGCTCGCCCAGCGGGGACCAGCTGGCCTTTTTATCCAACCGCGCAGGCGGTGTGCAGCAGCTCTACATCATGCCGCTGGGTGCTGGAGAAGCCCGCCAGGTCGGCCCACGCGAGCAAAGCGTGAGCAATCTGCGCTGGATGCCCGACGGCGCTTCGCTCCTGGTGACCGCGTCGGTGAGCGTCAACCCCGACAACCACGGCCAATGCGGCAAGCCGCCAGCGCCCTCCTCCTCCTCTTCCTCTTCCTCAAGCACCAATGCACCGGAAGTGTGCTGGCGCCTGCCCTACAAATCCGATGGTGTGGGCTACATCCTGAACCGCCAGTTCCACCTGTTCAGGACCGGCCTGGACGGCAGCCAGCAGCGCCTGACCCATGGCGCATTTGATGTGATGGCCTTCGAGCCCTCCCCCGACGGCAGGCACATTGCCTACAGCCGCACCCGGGAAGGGCGCTACGCACACTGCACTGACCTGTGGGTGTGCGACAGCGAAGGCGCCAACCACCGGCGGCTGACCTTCGGGCACGCTATCGTGCAGCAGCAGGCCTGGTCGCCCGATGGCCGCTGGATCGCGTTTACCGGCGCTGAGCAAGAAGGCGACGGGCAGACCAGCCTGTACCTGCTGGAATTCGCGACTGGCCAGGTCGCGCGCCTGGGTTCGCCAGACTTGGAAGTGGCCGCCGGGCTGGCGCTGCAGTGGCACGCGAACAGCCAGCAGCTGCTGCTGGTGCGGGCGTTTCATGGCCGCCATGAGATCGTGTCGATTTCGGTTGCGGGCGGCCAGCTCGCCACCTTGGTCGCTGGCGACCGGCAGTTCGGCGTGTTCGGCTGGAACGGCGCCAACTTTTTCTACAGCGCCGACACGCCTTGCCAGCCCAGCGAATTATTTGCCTGTGCCAGCGATGGTCAGGGCGAGCGACAAATCAGCCAGCTCAACGCCTGGTGGCACGCCAGGGAACCTCTCAAGCTCGAGGCACGGCGTTTTCGCGTGCCTGACGGCGCGGGCGGGCTGGAAACCATTGAAGGCTGGCTGCTGCGACCCGCAGGCCAGCAGGGACCGGCGCCGCTGCTGTGCGACGTGCACGGCGGCCCGGGCGCCTACGCGCTGCTGGACTACGACACCAACGTCTACTGGCAGGCGCTGTGCTCAAGTGGCTGGAGTGTGCTCATGCTCAACGCCGTGGGCTCGAGCAGCTTTGGGCGCGCATTTTGCGAGCGCCTGTCGGGCCACTGGGGCGAGCTCGACCTGCCCCAGCACCTGGCAGCAGTGCGCCAGCTGCAGGGCGAGGGCGTTTGCGACGAACGCGTGGCCATAGCGGGCAAGTCCTACGGCGGCTTTTTCACCAGCTGGGCAATTGGGCATTGCGACAGTTTCCGCGCTGCGGTCGTGATGGCGCCCGTGGGCAACCTCGAGACGCATTACGGCACCTCGGATGGCGGCTACTATGCCGACCCTTTCTACGTGGACACGGTGCCCGGCTTTGACCGCCAGCGGGCTCGCGCGCTCTCGCCGCTGCAGCACATTGAAAAGGCCACCACGCCCACGCTCTTTTTGCATGGCAAGAACGACGAGCGCTGCCCCAAAAACCAGAGCGAAGAGCTGTTCGTGAGCCTGTACCGCGCCGGCGACATCCCGGCCGAGCTGGTGCTGTACCCGGGCGAAGACCACCACTTCCTGGGCGAAGGCGCGCCGCCTTGCCGGCTGGATGCGGCCAACCGCATCATCAACTGGGTGACCAGCTTTGTCGGGAGCGCCAGCGCGCCTGTGCACAAGGAGCAGGAACATCAACCCGCCCGGCAGGTCGAGCCTGTGATGGACTGAGTCAGGGCAAATTAAAAAAATGACAGCCAGCCCGCTGCGCTGTACAGATGAACTTTGCAATGACGCCAGGGACTTGGCAACCAAGGCCTTGGTACCTAACACCCGCTCAGACAGAGGTTTAACCGGGCGCACCTGCCCGTGTTGGGTGATTTACGGGATTAAAAAACAGGAATCAGGAGCGTTCATGGTTCAGATCGGACTTGATATCTCGCTTGAATACGAAGTCGAGAATCCCAGCGGCGTTGACTTTGTCTTCAACGTCCACGCAGCAGCGACTGCCCACCAGATCGTGGAAAACGAGCGGCTTGTTGTCACGGGCAATGGCGCCCACGCCATCGCCACCGATCAGGCGACCGCTTCGCGCTTCATGCGGCTGCACGCCGCTCCCGGACCCTTTACTTTGAAGTACGGGGCCAAGGTGACGATGAAGCATCACCTGGCCGATCCCGACACCTTGGTGGAGGTGCCGGTGCGCTGCTTGCCGCTGGAGGTGATGCCCTACCTTTATCCGAGCCGTTACTGCCAGTCGGATCGGCTGCTGAATTTGGCGTGGGCCGAGTTCGGTATGCTGTGGCCCGGCTACAGCCGGGTCCTGGCTATCCAGCACTGGGTACAAAAGCGTGTGACGTATACCTGCAATTCGAGCAGCTCCTCCACATCGGCGTTGGACACTATCGTGGACCGGGTTGGTGTTTGCCGAGATTTTGCGCATCTGATGATCGCGCTGTGCCGCGCTATGAACATTCCGGCGCGCATCGTCACCGGCACCGACTATGGCGCGAATCCGCCCATCGGGCGATCTGACTTTCACGCCTATGTCGAGGCGTACCTCAGCGATCGCTGGTACCTGTTTGATCCCTCAGGCATCGGCGTTCCGATGGGGTTTGTCCGCATTGGCACCGGACGGGATGCGGCCGATGTGGCCTTTGCAACGCTTTTTGGCAAGGTCTCGTCGAAGGCGCCATGGGTCAGGGCAACGGCAGCAAATGCCGCGGGGTTCGTGCTGCCGCAGCACTGCAGGGAAGCTTTATCCACCACCACGGCCTCATCCCCCATTGACGCGGGCTGCGCGACATTCGGCGCTCCGGGTAACGTCC
>JAQGMN010000103.1 GCA_028292345.1 Polaromonas sp.
CGAAAGGCTTCGGGTGACTAGATCGTATCGCTGGTGGCCCGGAATCGGGCCGATTGGGTGTATCGATCGCTGGGGTAGTAGCTGATCGAGGTTTGGACGAGTGCGCCGTTGGCGTCGTAGTAAAAGCGCTTGATCTCCAGGGCCGCGTCGCCTGGCTTGGCGCACAGCTTCTTGGCCAGTGCAGCATCCAGCACGGTGGCGGAGATGTCCTGCCTGACCTCCTGCACGCGAATGCCGAACAAACGCTCGATGTTCTTGTAGATGGGCGTGTTGGAGACCACTGGCGTCTTCTGGGCCTGGGCGAAGCGCGGATGCACGTACAGGAGCAGGTAGCTCATCGGGAGATCCGAGCCTGGCGTTTTGCGCAGGAAGGCGACTTCCGAAAGCACCAAGCCTTCCTTGCACTCGAGCTTGCTGGCGAGTGCCGCGTCCACGGTCACTTCGGACAACGAAACCACATGCATCTCGGTGTTGCCAACGAACTGGAGCAGGTCCTCGATCGAATTGACCGAATTGAACCGGGTCTGCCCGCCGCTCGGTCCACGAACAATCGTTCCCACCCCGGGATGTGAGGAAATCAGGCCCTGTTCCCGAATATTGCGAAGGGCCTGACGCACCGTCTGGCGACTCACGCCGTAGCGTTCCGTGAGCTCCTTTTCCGACGGAAGCGTGCTCGATGAAGGGTATTTGCCCTCCTCGATGTCCCGTGTCAACAACGCGGCGAGCGCCGCATACAACGGCTGGCGCCCAGGCCCCGCCGCCGTCAATTGATCTCGGTGATTCATGTCGTTCATCGCAGACAACTCCTGTGGCACAGCGGTCCGTGTCCAGTGCCGGGATGGCTGGCGCGGATTCAACGCTCGCCCGCACCTTTGTGCGGCCGCACGGAACCGTGTCAAGAGAGCGTAATGTAGTACGCATGTCCGAATGTTGTAATGTACGTACATTATAAATTGACCATTATTGGGCGAAACATCAGGGTTTACCCTTGGTTTTTAGCAAGTACGGCGTATTCGAGGTCCTACGATCGCGTCGGCGCCGCTGCGGATCATCTTTTCAAAATGCTTGGTTTGATTGCCGGGGATATAAAGGAAGTTACATGCGTCTGCAAGAGTAGTTGGAGCAGTCGTGGTGTCGTGTCAAGGTTGCGGCATCAGGCCGCCAAGTGAGACAACACCAGCCTGCGCAGCACGTGCAGCTTGCCGGTGAAGTAGTGATCTGCCCCGGGCACCACAGTAACAGGCTGAATCTGCGGCCGCGCCCAATCGAGCACTGCGGCTAATAGCACGCACTGGTCCTGTTCGCCATGCACAATAAGCGCATCGGGTAGATTCTGCGGTGTGTCGTAGCTGCGCTGGCCCTCGACCTTGCCGTAAGGCATGCCCGCCAGGCAGACCCGCCAGGCAGGTTGGCCACGCTCGGCCAGTGCATGCGCCACCCTCGCTTGCACGAAGGCGCCAAACGAAAAACCCACCAGCGCCACACGCGCCCCCGGCAAGGCATCACATAACTGCGCGTGCAGCGCAAGCACATCTTGCGTCTCGCCCTTGCCGGTATCGTGCGCACCGACGCTGCGTCCCACACCGCGAAAATTTGGGCGCGCCACCAGCCAGCCAGCCTCGCTGAGGCCACGGGCCAGCAAGTGTGGCACTTTGTGCATGGCACTCCCACCCAGTAGCGGCTGAGGATGGCCAATGATCGCAATGCCACAGGACGCATTTTCCCTGGGCAGATCGATAAATACTTCCATTGCCCCTACCGGGCCGTCGATCAATTGGGCGCCATCGCGTGCGAGATTGAGAGTAGTCATGGCAAAGTAAGAGCGCGGTCAGCACCTTGGTAAGATCTGAAACGGCGGCACAGAGGTCTGCAACGAGGCCGGAGTCGATTCGCTCTCGTTCTGTAAACCTAGCATCATGGCGACACCATCGCCTGCGAAAATGGGGCTGGCGAAGCGACGGGCGTGAAGTCCTTCAGCGAGGTACGCATGCGCGAGCAGCGCCAGCGTGATGTAGCAATACCAACCGTGCCAAAACTGAGAATCTTGTGGGCCTCGGGCCATGTACTGTTTGCTTGCCTCAAAGCCCTTTTGAATGCTCCAGCGGCTGCCAACCACTTTGGCAAGCAGGCCGCGCTGCTCGCCTTTTTCTGGACAATGCCTAGCGCATACCGTGCATTTCTCCTGCTCGAGCCAGACGCGCCGTCAGCAGTCGCTGCTGCAGACCGCGTCGGCACACTTTAGTCAAGCGTCGCGCCGGTGAGCTTGACGAGGCTGGCATAACGGTCAAGCTCGGACTTCCAAAATGTCGTGAAACTGGCGACATCGCCGGGGCGAACCTCGCCGCCGATGTCTGTCAGCCGCTTGCTCAGGTCGCTCGTCTTAAAGGCTTCCTGCACGGCCGCATTGAGCCGTTCGACCACCGCAGGCGGCGTGCCGGCGGGCGCGGCCAGGCCATACCAGGCGTTCATGTTCATGCCTTTGATGCCGAGCTCCTCGAAGGTCGGGGTCGAAGGCAGCATCGGATGGCGCTTGGGCGAGGCCACTGCAATGGGGCGGATTTTTCCACCCTTGATCTGGCCGTAGGCGCCGGTGTCGAGCATGAAGTCGATCTGTCCGGCCATCACGTCGGTCAGCGCCGGTGCGCTGCCTTTGTAGGGAACATGGATCACGTCAATTCCGACCAGGGATTTGAACAGCTCGCCTGCCAGGTGGGCCGAGTTGCCGACGCCGCCCGACCCGTAGGACAGCTTGCCCGGCGCGGCCTTGGCCGCCTTGATGACATCGGCCGGTGCCTTGTAGGGCGAGCCGGCCGCCACGATCATGACGCTGGGAATGACGGCCAGCGACGCGACGGGCGAGAAGTCCTTGAGCGCATCGAAGCCGGTTTTCTTGTAGAGGTAGGGATTGGCCGAGTTGGTCGAACTCGTGGCCAGCAGCAGCGTGTAGCCGTCGGCTGGCTGGCGGATGAACTGCTGCGTTCCGATGTTGCCGCCAGCGCCGGCAATGTTTTCGACAATGATGCTTTGGCCCAGCTGCACGCGCAGCACCTCGGCCAGCGCCCGGCCCACCGCATCGGTGGCGCCGCCTGCGGGCCAGGGCACGATCAGGCGGATGGATTTCTGGGGATAGGCCTGCGCGAAGCAGGAACCGCCGGCCGACAGGGCCATGCCCATTGCACAGAGCGTGAGTAAGTTTCTTGTGATCATTTGCGTGTCTCCAGGAATAAATAGCAATAGCGCGATGCCGCGCTGTCGAAAAAAGGCCGAGTCAGTCCAGACCCATGCGGCGAAGCGTCTGCGTCAGCCCGAGCAGGTCCGCGGTCAACGCGCCCGCCTCAATGGCTTTGCGCTGTCCGGCCTCTTTCTCTTCGCGCGCCAGGCTGCTGGCAATTACCGAATCGACCTCGTCCCGGGGAACGACCACCAGGCCGTCACGGTCGCCGACGATGATGTCGCCAGGGTGGATCAGCACGTCGCCAATAGTGATCGGCACGTTGACCTTGCCCGGCTGGTTCTTGCCCGTGCCTTTGATGGAAAGCCCACGGCAAAAGACCGGGAAACCCAGTTCGATGATGAGATTGGCGTCGCGCACGCAGCCGCTGATGACCAGCCCGGCAATGCCCAGCTTCATGGCCTGGATCGTCAGCACATCGCCCCAGGGCCCGGCTTCCATGAAGGCCTTGGCGTCGACCACGAGCACGTCGCCCGGCCTGGCCTTTTGAACGGCGTAGTGAAGCATCAGGTTATCTGCGGGACGGCAGTCAACGGTGAAGGCCGGCCCGGCCAGGCGGGTGGCCGGGTCGATGGGCTTCATGCCGTTGTCGAGCGCGCCTTTGGCGCCCTGGGCTTCATAGACGGTTGCCGCGCCCAATTGGCGCAGGGTTTCAAGCGCGGTGCAGTGTTGGAGTTGCGTCATCGTCAGTCCACCTTGGCGCCTGAGCGCTTGACCAGCGACGCCCAGTAAGGCAGCTCGCTCGCGATGAACTGCGCGAATTGCTCAGGCGTGCCTGCAACGTCGCGCGAGCCCATCTCGGCCAGGCTTTTGGCCACTTGCGGGCTCTTCATGACGCTGATCAGCTCACGGTTGAGCCGTTCGACCTGCTGAGGCGGCGTTTTGGCCGGTACGAAGATCCCGTACCAGTTCTCGACGACAAAGTTGGCGTGACCCAGCTCCTTCATCGTGGGCACATTGGGCAGGCTCTTGGCGCGTGCGCTGCCGGTGGTCGCCAGTGCCCGGATGCGTCCCGAGTTGAGCTGCGACGCAATTGCCGTGGTGGTCTCGAACGCCACCTGCACCTGCCCTGCCAGAACGTCGGCCAGCGCGGGACCCTGGCCGCGGTAGGGGATGTGGGCCATGTCCAGGTTCATCTCCAGTTTGAGCAGCTCGCCCATCAGGTGCTGAGGGCTGCCGCTGCCGCCCGAGGCAAAGCTGTAGGCGCCCGGCTTGCTCTTGACGGACGCGACCAGCTGGTCCACCGTGGTAGCCGGCACGGCCGAATTGACATACAGCACCAGCGGCACGGAAGCCACCTCAACGACCGGCGCCAGAGCCTTGACCGGGTCGATGCGCAGCTTGTACAAGTTGCGGTTGATCACCACGCCCGTGTTGTTGCCCAGCAGCAGCGTGCAGCCATCGGGCGCGGCGTTGGCGACGAACTCCGTTCCGATGTTGCTGCTGGCACCGCCCTTGTTTTCCACGATCACGGTGGTGCCTAGCGCCTTGGCCAGTCCGGGGGACAGCAAGCGCGAAAGAATATCGGTGGTGCCGCCCGGCGGATAAGGCGAGATGAGCTTGACGACAGGACAGGGATAGGCAGCCTGCGCCCAAGCACCGCCAGCGGCGCCCAGCGCCAGCGCGAAGGCCGCAGCGCGCAACAGTTGATGGGTAGAGTTCATGATAGTTGTCTCCAAGTTGATGGACTTGCTGGTGCGGCTAGGCCGCGAGCGTGGTTGCTGAGCGCTGCAGCGTGTGGTAGCCATACTTCTTTCGTGCCTCGGACAAGGGCATGCCTGCCAGCGCCGCGTCCAAGATCTGGCCTTCGATGGCGCGCGTGGCCAGTGCCTTGAGCAGGACGTCTTGCATGCGCTGGTGCGGCACCGCCACCACGCCATCGGCGTCACCGATTACCAGATCGCCGGAACAGACCCGCACATCGCCTAGCATGACGGGGGCCTCGTAGGCCTCGACCTGAACGCGGTCTTTGCCCGTTCGCATGAACTTGCCGCATGCATACAGCGGGTAGCCCGCTTCGTCGGCCTCGGCCGTGTCCCGGCAAACCCCATGCACGGCGGTTCCGGAGATGCCCTTGTGCGCGGCCAGGCGGCTCAGGATGCCGCCCCAGACAGTGCAGTCCATGCGGCCGCCGTTGTCGAGAACTGCCACAGTGCCCGGGGTCAGCCGCTCGATGAAGTCGCCAACCGTGCCGGGCGTGAAGTGGTCGATCGGCGCAAAGCGCACGGTGAAGGCCCGACCGAAGAGCTTGGCCGGCCCGGCCACGGGCCGGATCCCCAGTGCGCTGCCAGGCAGGTCAAAGTAGTCGAGCGCATCGGACACCTCGGCGGTAGAAAGCGAGCGGCTGTTTTGAAGCCACTCAGGCTCATCGGGTTCAATATTCATCGTTGTCTCCAGAGGTATAAAAGAAGTGGAACGGGGGTGCGGCGGAATTCTTGGACTGGGTTATGCCATAAGTCCGAGGCTCTCTCGGTATTCGGCGGGACTGAGCGAGCCAAGGGAAATCTTGATGCGCTTTTCGTTATACCAGCGGATGTAGGCGTCAACTGCCTGAATGAACTGTTCAATGGTTGTGGCCTGCCAGTCCCGGGGATAGAACAGCTCCGTTTTCAGCCGCCCGAAGAAGCCCTCACAGGCCGCATTGTCGGGCGAGCACCCTTTGCGCGACATCGAGCGGATCAGCTTCGCATTGTGCATCCGCGAGAGCCATCCAGGCCAGCGGTAGTGCGCACCGCGATCCGAGTGGACGACCGGCCGATCATTGCTGTTGGCCAGCGTCTCAATGGCAGCGTCCAACATCGTGTTCACAAGCTGGGCATCAGGACGCGTGCCAACTGTCCAGCTAACAACCAAGCCATCGAAGCAGTCGATGATGGGCGACAGGTACACCTTGCCAGCAGCGATTTGAAACTCAGTGATGTCAGTGAGCCATTTCTCATTCGGGGCAGCCGCCTGGAAATCGCGGTTGATGAGATTGTCTGGCGCTGGGCTGATTTCTCCCAGGTAGGAGCCGTACCGGCGCCGCCTCTTGGCGGCAACGACCAAGCATTCCTGCCTCATCAAACGCCGCACGACTTTTTCCGAGATAAAGACGTGCTGTCTGCCCAGTGACGCCTGTATCCGGCGATAGCCGTAGCAGCAGTGATTGAGCGCGAAAATGTCTGCGATGGTGCGACGTACGCCACCATACTTGTCAGCGGCCCGTAGCCGTGCCCGATGGTAAAAGTAGGAGCTTCGGGCCAAATCAAGTTCGGCAAAGAGTTCTGATAGCGAATAGAGCTGTTTCAGGGCATCAACCAGCCGCGTCTTCTCCTGGTTGCTCAGGAGAGGCAGGTCGACGCCCAGGCCTTTTTTTAACAGTTCATTCGCCTTCTTCAAGAGGTCGTGCTCAAGCTGCAATTTGCGGACGTCGCGTCGAAGCGATTCGACTTGCCGCTCCAGTTCTGCCCGCTCAGGATCTGGCGGTGAATCGTTGTTGGGTTTCATGGATGCGGGTGCCTCAGAACCCAAAAGTTGGTTTTTCCATTTGTACAGCACGCCCCTGCTTACGGCGAGCTTTTGTGCAATGGCCTGGGCACTTGTCTGCCTGGTACAAAGCTCAATGACGGCCGCCTGCTTGAGCTCTGGAGGACGCGGTACGCTCCGAGCTTTGCCGACGACGGGGTGCTTTGTTTCAGGGTACAGCTCGTCGACCCAAGCTGCGAGCGTTTCGCGGCTCGGGTATCCCAGTGCCGTCAAAGTAGCAGCAAGGCATCGACCATGGTCCAGGTAGTGCCGGGCGGCTACTTTCTTCTGCTCGTCCGAATACTTCGGCTTCGAACGCGCATAGCCCATCGGCAAATCGTGGCCTTGTTCGTATTCTCGATGCCAGCTCTTGAGCGCGTTTTTCGTCGGGTATCCCAACTGAC
>JAQGMN010000104.1 GCA_028292345.1 Polaromonas sp.
GTCACGAGCGTGTCGGCGGCCATCACCACCTGACCCGCCTTCTTGACCACCACCAGCGTTGTCACAGGAAGATTCGGCGGAAGTCCGCCAGCACCTGGCCGAAATACGCATTGAAACGCGCCGCCGCGGCACCATCGATCACGCGGTGGTCCCAGCTCAGCGACAGCGGCTGCATCAGGCGCGGCTGGAAGGCTCCACCGTTCAATTTCGCGTCCCAGACCGGCTCGATGCGGCTCTTGCACACGCCCATGATGGCCACTTCCGGCGCATTGATGATGGGCGTGAAGTAACGCCCGCCAATGCCGCCCAGCGAGGAGATCGTGAAGCAGGCGCCCTGCATGTCGGCCGGGCCGAGCTTGCCGTCGCGCGCCTTCTTGGCCAGCTCACCCATTTCCTGCGAGATCTGGATGATGCCTTTCTTGTCGGCATCCTTGATCACCGGAACCACCAGACCGTTGGGCGTGTCGGCGGCAAAGGCAATATTGAAATACTGCTTGAGCACCAGCTGGTCGCCGTCGAGCGAGGCGTTGAACTGCGGAAACTTCTTGAGCGCCGCCACCGACGCCTTGATCAGGAAGGCCAGCATGGTGATTTTCACGCCAGATTTTTCGTTTTCCTTGTTCATCTGCACGCGGAAGGCTTCGAGCTCGGTGATGTCGGCATCGTCGTGGTTGCAGACGTGCGGAATCATCACCCAGTTGCGGTGCAGGTTGGCGCCGCTGATCTTCTTGATGCGCGACAGCGGCTGTCGCTCGACGGGGCCGAACTTGGTGAAATCGACCTTGGGCCACGGCAGCAGGTCCAGACCTGCGCCCGTGCCGCCCGTGGCGGCCGATGGCGCGGGCGCCTTGGCCGCCTGCGCCTGGGTGCGGGTGTCGCCGGCCATCACAGCCTTGGTGAAGGCCTGCACATCGTCCTGCGTGATGCGGCCCTTGGGGCCGGAGCCCTTGAGTTCGGCCAGCGGAACGCCCAGTTCGCGGGCGAACTTGCGCACCGAAGGCGACGCATGCGGCAAGCCGGTGGCCGGCGCTGCCGCAGGCTCGTGCGCGGCAATCGCTGCTGCGGATGCCGGTGCAGCGGCGGCTGGCGCCGGATCGCCATAGCCTTTGGCGCTGCCGGCGGCGCTGGCAGCGGCCGGGTCGATGCTGCCGCCAGGGCTGGCGGCGGTTTTGGCCGGCTGCGCGGGCGCGGCGGCGGGTGGCGCTGCAGCCGCGCTGGCGGTGCCTTCCAGAATGGCCAGCAGGTCGCCGATGTTCACGGTGTCGCCCAGCTTGACCTTGAGTTCCCTGATCACGCCGGCGGCAGACGAGGGAATCTCCATCGACGCCTTGTCGGATTCCACCGTGACCAGCGACTGCTCGACCTTGACGGTGTCGCCCGTCTTGACCAGCACCTCGATCACGACCACATCCTTGAAGTCGCCGATGTCCGGAACCCTGACCTCGACCGGGCCGGCCGCTGCCGGGGCTGCGGCTGGCGCGGCAGGCGCCGGTGCAGCGGGCGCTTCGGTTTTAGGAGCAGCAACCGCAGGTGCAGCCTGCGCGGGAGCCTGTTTTGGTGCCGATTCCGCAGCGCCGGCGACTTCCAGCGTCAGCACGACCGAGCCCTGCTTGACCTTGTCGTCGAGCTTGACCTTGATCTCCTTCACCACGCCGGCGTGGCTGGAGGGAATCTCCATCGAGGCCTTGTCGGACTCGACCGTGATCAGCGACTGCTCGGCCGCCACGGTGTCGCCGGGCTTGACCAGCAGTTCAATGACCGTGACTTCGTCGAAGTCGCCGATGTCAGGAACTTGTATATCTACCAATGCCATGTTGTGTGTCTCCGTTTGCTTGCGTCTTGGACTGAAGTTTTACGTCAAGCGTAAAGCGGATTGATCTTGTCGGCATTGATGCCGTACTTCTGGATCGCTTCGGCCACCTTGGCGACCGGCACCGTGCCTTCTTCGCTGAGTGCCTTGAGCGCGGCCACGACGATGTAATGGCGGTTGATCTCGAAGTGCTCGCGCAGCTTGCTGCGGAAATCACTGCGGCCGAAACCGTCGGTGCCCAGCACCTTGTAGCTGCGGCCCCTGGGAATGTAGGAGCGGATCTGATCGGCATAGGCCTTCATGTAGTCGGTCGAAGCAATCACCGGCCCGGCATGGGCCTGCAGCTGGTCCTCGACGAACGAGGTGCGCGGCGCCTCCAGCGGATGCAGCAGGTTCCAGCGCTCGGTGTTCTGGCCGTCGCGCGCCAGCTCGTTGAAGCTCGGGCAGCTCCACACATTGGCCGAAACGCCCCACTCCTTTTCCAGCAGTTCCTGCGCCGCAATCGATTCGCGCAGGATGGTGCCGGAACCGAGCAACTGCACGGTGGGCGCCAGCTGGGGGCCTTCCTTGCACAGGTACATGCCCTTGATGATCTGCTCTTCGGTGCCGGGCTTGAGGCCGGGCATGGCATAGTTTTCGTTCAGCAGCGTGATGTAGAAATACACGTTTTCCTGCTTTTCGACCATGCGCTTCAAGCCGTGGTGCAGGATGACGCCGACTTCGTGCGCATAGGTCGGGTCGTAGCTGATGCAGTTCGGGATCGTGCCGGCAAGGATGTGGCTGTGGCCGTCTTCATGCTGCAGGCCTTCGCCATTCAGCGTGGTGCGTCCCGAGGTGCCGCCGAGCAAAAAGCCGCGCGCCTGCATGTCGCCCGCCGCCCAGGCCAGATCGCCGATGCGCTGGAATCCGAACATCGAGTAGTACACATAGAACGGCACCATGATGCGGTTGTTGGTGCTGTACGACGTGGCTGCCGCAATCCAGCTGCTCATGCCGCCGGCCTCGTTGATGCCTTCCTGCAGTATCTGGCCCTTCTTGTCTTCCTTGTAGTACATCACCTGGTCCTTGTCGACCGGGGTGTACTGCTGGCCGGCAGGGTTGTAGATGCCGATCTGTCGGAACAGGCCTTCCATGCCGAAAGTGCGGGCTTCGTCCACCAGGATGGGCACGACGCGCGGACCGAGCGCTTGGTCGCGCAGCAGTTGCGTCAGGAAACGCACATAGGCCTGCGTGGTCGAGATTTCACGGCCTTCGGCGGTCGGCTCCATCACCGCCTTGAAGGTTTCGATGGCCGGCACGGTGAAGCTCTCGTCGGCCTTGGCACGGCGGTGCGGCAGGTAGCCGCCCAGTGCCTTGCGCCGTTCGTGCAGGTACTGCATTTCGGGCGTGTCGTCGGCGGGCTTGTAGAACGGCAGCTCGGCCAGCTGGCTGTCGGGAATCGGAATGTTGAAGCGGTCGCGGAAGGCCTTGATGTCCTCGTCGCCGAGTTTTTTGGTCTGGTGGACATTGTTCTTGCCCTCGCCGATCTTGCCCATGCCAAAGCCCTTGACGGTCTTGATCAGGAGCACGCTCGGCTGGCCGGTGTGGTTCACGGCCGAATGGAAGGCGGCATAGACCTTTTGCGAATCGTGGCCGCCGCGGGTGAGCTTCCAGATGTCGTCGTCGCTCATCTTGGC
>JAQGMN010000113.1 GCA_028292345.1 Polaromonas sp.
TGGCCGATGTTGATTTCTCAGCCTTCGATTACGTGGCCTTCGCCGACCAGGACGATGTCTGGAAGCCGGACAAGCTGCGCCATGCGCATGAAAAGCTTCAGGCGAGCGGCGCCGATGCGTATTCCAGCAATGTCATCGCTTTTTGGCCCGACCAGCGCACCGCGCTGATCAGGAAGTCGCAAAAGCAGGTCCGGTGGGATTTTTTGTTCGAGGCCGCCGGCCCCGGCTGCACCTATGTGCTGCGCCGTGAATTGGCATGCGCCATCCAGGCGCTGGTCAGGAGCCGCCGGTCCGAGGTCGGGCAGGTGGGCCTTCACGACTGGTTCATGTATGCTTTTGCGCGCGCTCATGGCCACCGTTGGGTGATCGACGACTATGCCGGGATGCTCTACCGCCAGCACGCCAGCAACCAAGTCGGCGTCAACCGGGGCTGGGCGGCGCTGTTGCACCGGGCTCGCAAGGTCTTCAGCGGCTGGGGCCTGGAGCAGTCGGCGCTGATTGCCGAACTGGTTGGCCTGGGCCAGGAGCCTTTCGTGCGCCGCTGGTCCACCGGCCACGCGACCGGAATGCTCTGGCTGGCCTGCCATGCCTGGCAATGCCGCCGGCGGATGCGCGACAAGCTGCTGTTTTCCCTGTCCTGCCTCGCTTTGTGTTTTGCAGAAAAGCCTCGTCAATGAATCCACCGCAATTACTGATCACCGGCGCCAACGGTTTTGTCGGCCGCGCCTTGTGCGCCGAGGCGGCCAGCCGCCGCTTTGCCGTGCAGGCCGCCACCCGTTTGCCCTGCGACCTGCCAGGCGCTGGCACCAGCCGGGCGGTCGGTCCGATGGACGGGGCGACCGACTGGCGCATTGCGCTGGCTGGCGTGGACCGTGTGGTGCATCTGGCCGCACGGGTGCATGTGATGGCTGACACCGCGTCCAACCCGCTGGACGAATTTCGCCGCGTCAACCGGGACGGCACGCTCAACCTGGCCCGCCAGGCAGCGGCCGCCGGCGCGCGCCGCTTTGTCTTCGTCAGCTCGGTCAAGGTCAACGGCGAATCGACCGTGCCAGGCCGTCCGTTCACGGCAGACGACACGCCGGCACCGCAGGATGCCTATGGCCAGTCCAAGGCCGAGGCCGAGGCGGGCCTGCGGGCCCTGGCACAGGATACCGGCATGGAGGTGGTCATCATCCGTCCTCCGCTGGTCTATGGCCCCGGCGTCAGGGCCAACTTTGCCGCCATGATGCGCTGGCTGCGGCGCGGCGTTCCGCTACCGCTGGGCGCCATCCACAACCGGCGCAGCCTGGTGGGCTTGGGCAACCTGGTCGATCTGGTCATTACCTGTTTGTCGCATCCGGCAGCGGCCCAGCAGACCTTCATGGCCTCCGATGGCGAGGATGTCTCCACCACCGAACTGCTGCGCCGCATGGGCCGGGCCATGGACTGCCCGGCGCACCTGGTGCCGGTTCCGGCCGCCTGGCTGCAACAGGCAGCAAAGCTGCTGGGAAAGGGCGACGTGGCCCAGCGCCTGTGCGGTTCACTGCAGGTGGACATTGAAAAAACGCGCGCGCTTCTCGACTGGCAGCCGCCCCTGACGCTGGACCAGGGCTTGAAAAAGGCAGCGCAGGGTGCAACCGAATGAAGCGGGCATTCGACCTTTTCCTCGCACTGGTGGCGGCCTTCATCCTGGCCGTGCCAGTGGTTCTGGTGGCTCTCCTGGTCCGGCTGACCTCGCCGGGTCCTGCGCTCTACTGGTCAGACCGGGTGGGGCGGCACAACAGGATATTCAGGATGCCGAAATTTCGCAGCATGCGGGTCGGCACACCGGCCGTGGCCACACACTTGCTGACCGATCCAGGGGCGTACCTGACGCCCATCGGCAGCTTTTTACGCAAGAGCAGTCTGGACGAGTTGCCGCAGCTGTGGAGTATCTTGGCAGGCGACATGAGTTTTGTCGGGCCTCGTCCTGCGCTCTTCAACCAGCATGACCTGGTTGAAATGAGGACTCGCTTCGGGGTGCATGAACTGGTGCCGGGGCTGACCGGCTGGGCGCAAATCAACGGCCGCGACGAGTTACCCATTCCCGAGAAGGTCAAGCTGGATGTGGAGTATCTTCAACGGCAGTCCTTGTGGCTGGATATCCGCATTTTGTGGATGACTTTCGTGAAGGTCATCCGCCGCGATGGCATCACGCACTGAAAGGCATACCGCTGTCCGGGCGAGGTAAAGCGTAAATATCTTTTTCTGCTTTTTATGCATGGAATGGATGAACCGTGTTTTAGTTTGAGGAATGTATCTTGTGTATTTCCTGCGGTTCCTGGCGACCGACGATAAGAATTAAAAATGCTTTCCAATAAAGTCATCACAGAGCCTTTGCTGGCTTTGCCGCGCCCTGCCAAGCGGCTGGTGGTCATGGCCCTCGACCTGCTGCTGATGCTGGTCTCGGTCTGGGTTGCCTTTTACTTGCGAATCGACCAGACAGGCCTGCCGCAAGCGCAGCAGTCCTACGTTTACCTGCTTTCGCCCCTGCTGGCCATTCCGATTTTTGTGCGCTTCGGGCTGTACCGGGCCATTTTTCGCTACACGGGCATGGCCGCTCTGGCCACGACGGCCAAGGCGGTTGCGCTCTACACCCTGCTGTTTTTTCTGGCGCTGCTGTTTTTCAAATGGCAGGGCGTTCCACGAACCCTGGGCCTGATCCAGCCCCTGCTTCTGCTGCTGCTGGTGGGCACCAGCCGGGCCATGGCCCGGTTCTGGCTGGCCGGATGGTCCAGCAAGGCACGCCATGCGGTCGGTCGCCTGCTGATTTACGGCGCTGGCGAAACGGGCGTTGAAACGGCATCGGCCCTGTCCATCGGCCGGCAGTTCGTGCTGCTGGGCTTCATCGACGACGACAAGGCCAAGGCCGGAAGAAGCATCAACGGTGTCGACATCATGTCGCCCGCTCAGGTGGCCGATGCGGTGGAGCGCATGGGCGTGACCGACATCCTACTGGCCATGCCGGCGCTGGGTCGTGCGCGGCGCAATGAAATCATCGCCAGCCTGCGGGAACTGCCGGTTCACGTCCGCACGCTGCCCGGCATGGGCGACATGGCGTCGGGTCGGGTGACGATCCAGGATTTTCAGGAACTCGATGTGGAAGACCTGCTGGGCCGCCCGCCGGTGCCGCCCGATTCGACCCTGCTGGCGCGCAACCTGGCCGGCCAGGTGGTGCTGGTCACGGGGGCCGGCGGCAGCATCGGCAGCGAGTTGTGCCGCCAGATCCTGAAGGAAAAGCCACGCCAGATGGTGCTGGTCGAACTCAATGAATTCGCCCTGTACACCATCCACCGCGAACTGCTGGGCCTGTGCGGCGAGCATGGGTTGCAAGTCGAGGTGACGCCCTTGCTGGCCAGCGTCGGGAATTTTGGCCGCCTGAAGGAAATCTTCCATCTCTACCGGCCGGCCACCGTTTACCACGCTGCGGCCTACAAGCATGTGCCGTTGGTCGAGAGCAATCCGTCGGAGGGCGTGCTGAACAATGTCTTTGGCACCCTGAACACCGCCCGTGCCGCCATGGAAAGCGGAACCGCGCATTTCGTGCTGATTTCCACCGACAAGGCGGTTCGCCCGACCAATGTCATGGGCGCGACCAAGCGCATGGCCGAACTGGTGCTCCAGGCGCTGGCGGCGAGCCCGTCGGTGCGCTTCATGTCCCCCGACGGCAGCTACAGTGCGGAAGTCCCGAACGGCACCGTGTTTGCCATGGTCCGTTTTGGCAATGTGCTGGGCAGCAGCGGCAGCGTGGTGCCGCTGTTTCGCAAGCAGTTGCGCGACGGCGGCCCGCTGACGGTCACGCATCCGGAGGTCACGCGCTATTTCATGACGATTCCCGAGGCGGCCCAGCTGGTGCTGCAGGCCGGTGCCATGGCCCAGGGAGGCGATGTGTTCGTGCTCGACATGGGCAGTCCTTTGAAAATCGTCGATCTCGCCCGGCGCATGGCGCAGCTGTCGGGCCTGAGCCTGCGCGATGAACACCACCCCGACGGCGACATTGAAATCAGGATCACCGGCCTTCGCCCTGGCGAAAAGCTGTACGAGGAGCTGCTGATCGGCGACAACCCCGAGAAAACGGCGCACCAGCGGATCATGAAGGCGCATGAGGATTTTGTTCCCTGGACCGAACTCGCGCCCATCCTGGTGGACATGCGCCATGCCGCCATCCTCAACCAGGAGCCGGTGATGCGGGCCATCCTGGTCCGGCTGGTGCAAGGCTACAGTCCGCACCGGGATTGCGGCGCTGGCGAGCCTGCACTGATTCCTGCCGTTTCGCCAAATGGCGCCTGACGCTGGCCTGGGTCGCGTGAGAACCCACCGCTTCACGATTGCTCCGGTCCGCCCGGGCTGGCATCACCGGGTCGTCACGCCCATGCGGCACAATTTGCAGATTCACCACTTTCAGGCTTGATGACATGACCCATCCTTCCTTACCCGATTCCGCATCCACCGATCCCGACCTGTCGCACATCGGCCCGCGCGACAAGGCCGAGATCCTGGCCCAGGCGCTGCCCTACATCCGCAAGTTCCACGGCAAGACCCTGGTGATCAAGTACGGCGGCAACGCCATGACCGACCCGGCGCTGCAGGCCGACTTTGCCGAGGACGTGGTGCTGCTCAAGCTCGTCGGCATGAACCCGGTGGTGGTGCATGGCGGCGGCCCGCAGATCGAGACCGCGCTGAACCGCCTGGGCAAGAAAGGCCATTTCATCCAGGGCATGCGCGTGACCGACGACGAAACCATGGAAGTGGTCGAATGGGTGCTGGCCGGCCAGGTGCAGCAGGACATCGTCGGCCTGATCAACCAGGCCGGCGGCAAGGCGGTCGGCCTGACCGGCCGCGACGGCGGCATGATCCGGGCGAAAAAGCTCACCATGCTGGACAAGGACGATGCCAGCAAGGAGCA
>JAQGMN010000162.1 GCA_028292345.1 Polaromonas sp.
AGCGCCCGAGCTGCCCGCCGCTGTCACCGGCGAAACGGTCTTCAGCAGCGCCCGCTACGGCGCGACCCTGCCGCCGTGGTCGGCCGCGCATGCCTACACCAACCTGTACGGCCCCCGGGCGGCTGAAAAATCCATCGCCGCCACCGTCTCCGGCAATGTGCGGGTGACCGAGGTCGGCACCCAGGCCGGCGGCGACTACGACACGCACCACATCGTGCTTGACTTCGGCCGCATGCCGTTTCCGGTGCTCGAAGGCCAGTCCATCGGCATCCTGGCGCCGGGCGTGGACGCCAGCGGCCGGCCGCATGTGGCGCGCCAGTATTCGGTTGCCAGCCCGCGCAACGGCGAGCGGCCCGGCTACAACAATGTGTCGCTCACCATCAAGCGGGTGCTCGAAGACCATCAGGGCCGGCCGGTGCGCGGCGTGGCGTCCAACTTCATGTGCGACCTGCAGGTGGGCGACAAGGTCGAGGTGATCGGCCCGTTCGGCGCCAGCTTCCTGATGCCCAACCATCCGCGCTCGAACATCGTGATGATCTGCACCGGCACCGGCAGCGCGCCGATGCGGGCGATGACCGAATGGCGCCGGCGCCTGCGCAAGTCGGGCAAGTTCGAGGGCGGCAAGCTGATGCTGTTCTTCGGCGCGCGCACGCAGGAAGAACTGCCGTACTTCGGTCCGCTGCAAAGCCTGCCCAAGGATTTCATCGACATCCATTTCGCGTTCTCGCGCACGCCCGGCGCGCCCAGGCGCTATGTGCAGGACGCCATGCGCGAGCGCGCCGCCGACCTGGCGCTGCTGCTGCAGGACCCGGCTACCTACTTTTACGTCTGCGGCCTGAAAAGCATGGAGGAAGGCGTGGTGCTGGCGTTGCGCGACGTGGCGCAGCAGGCCGGCCTGGACTGGGAAGCGGTCGGCGCCACGCTCAAGGCCGAAGGGCGGCTGCATCTGGAAACCTATTGAACGCAGAGTGCATTCGTTGTAGCCACGCAGCCACATTTTCAGCATCAAACAGACCTTTTGCGCAAGAGGGGTATGCGCAAGCAGCTATTGATTTGGTAGCGAAAAGCGATTGGGCGCCTGGCGCGCCGTGGGGAATGGCCGGTTGATTCCGCTGCAGCGCTTGCGTTGCAGGGCCCTGTCTGCCGCCAATCCCCGCTAAGCTTGGCACCCATGCCTGCCCCATTTCCCGCGCTTCGCTCGCGCCGTTCCCTTCTGCAGGCCGCGCTGGCCACCCTCGGCGCGGCCATTCTGCCGCAGGCCGTCGCCGGCGAGGCTTACCAGGTCAGCCCGTGGGCCGGTCCGGTGGAGGGCTTCCAGCTGGTCGATACCGCCGGCAAGGTGTGGCAGCCCGCCGACTTCAGGGGCCGGGCGGTGCTGCTCAACTTCTGGGCCAGCTGGTGCGAACCGTGCCGCGCCGAAATGCCTTCGCTCCAGCAGGTGGCCGCGCTCCATGGCCCGGACAAGCTGCTGGTGCTGGCCATCAACTTCAAGGAGACACCGGCCAGGGCCCTGCAATTCGCCGAGCGGGCCGGCATCACGCTGCCGGTGCTGCTCGATGTCGATGGCCAGGCCGCGCGGCGCTGGGCCGTCCGGATTTTTCCAACCACGCTGACCCTCGACCGCCGGGGCCGGCCCCGGCACCGCGTGCGGGGCGAGCTGGACTGGACCGGCCCAGCGGCCGGGAAGCTGGTCGCCAGCCTGCTTTGACCTGGGTTTTCAGCTTTCCGCCCTGCAGAAGCGTTTGGGGGCTGGAAACGGTCCGGCGATTGTTGAGCTGAAACACACGGTGGCGTTCCCTCTGCCGGCTCGACTGGAACCGCCCCGGCCCATCAGCCGGGCAGGCCGTTGGCTGGCGGGGTGGGCCCTGCCGGTGAGTCCAGGGGCAGGCCGCCGCACGCATCCCGGACGCAAGCGCGCAGCCAGCGATGCGCCGGATCGGCATGCACCCGGGGGTGCCAGAGCATGGACACGGTGATCTCGGGCATGAAGAACGGAAGCGGAAAACTGTGCATTCCGGCGCGCAGGCTGGCGGTGTGGCGCTCGGGTACGCTGGCGATCAGGTCGGTCGCCCGAGCCAGCGCCAGCGCGGTCGAAAAGCCGCCGACGATCGTGGCGATCTGCCTTTGCAGCCCCAGGGGCGCCAGGGCTTCGTCCACCGGTCCCCGGTCCAGGCCGCGCCTGAAAATGCCGACGTGCCTGCCGGCCGCATAGCCGTCCGGCGTGATCTCGCCCTGGCCCAGCGCATGCCCGATCCGCACCACGCCCACGAAACGGTCCCGGAACAAGGCCTGCATCCGCAGCACCGGCGCGGTCGAGGTCCCGACGACGCCGGTTTCCAGATCGACGCTTGCATCGCGAAGCGGTGCGCTGTCCTTGTCGGGCTTGGGCATGAAGCGCAGGCGCACGCCCGGGGCTTGCTCGCCGACGCGGGCCAGCAGGCCGGCCCCGAAGTTCTCGACGAACCCTTCGCTGGTGCGCAGCGTGAAGGTGCGGGCCAGCTGCGTCAGGTCGAGCATTTCGGCGGGGCGCAGCACCGCCTGGGCCTCCTGCACGAGCTGGCTGGCGCGCTCGCGCAGGTCGATGGCCCGGGGCGTGGGAACCAGGCCGCGACCGGCCCTGACCAGCAGCGGGTCGCCCGTCGTTTCGCGCAATCGCGCCAGCGCCCGGCTCATCGCCGACGGGCTCAGCCGCAGCCGCACCGCCGCGCGCGCCACGCTGCCTTCGGCCAGCAGCGCATCCAGGGTGATCAGCAGGTTGAGATCGGGCAAGGGCATGCCATGAACGATAGCGCAGCCGGACCGTGAGATGGCGTGCGGCGCATGAATAAAGTGCAAACCGTGCGCCTTCCGCCATTCCGCGCAGGGAACTACGCTTCATGCAGCGCCATTGCGGGCGTCGCAGTCAACCAAACAGAAAGCGCCATCCATGCTCAAGTCAATCATTGCAGGACGCGATGCGTCAGTTGCCGGGCGCGCGGCCAGCAGCGGGCGGGCGCCTTCGGTCCGGTGGGTGCTGGCCAGCCTGTCGCTGTCGATGCTGCTGTCCTCGCTGGGCACCAGCATTGCCCATGTGGGCCTGCCGACCCTGGCGCAGGCGTTCAACGCCAGCTTCCAGCAGGTGCAGTGGGTCGTGCTGGCTTATCTCCTGGCCATCACCACCCTGATCGTCAGCGCCGGACGGCTGGGCGACCTCATCGGCCGCAAACGGCTGCTGCTGGCCGGAATCTTCCTGTTCACGCTGGCGTCGATCCTGTGCGGCATCGCGCCGGCGCTGTGGCTGCTGATTGCCGCGCGGGCGGCGCAGGGCCTGGGCGCGGCCCTCATGATGGCGCTGGCCATGGCGTTTGTCGGCGAAACGGTGCCCAAGGCCAGGCTGGGTGGCGCCATGGGCCTGCTCGCCACCATGTCCGCGATGGGCACCGCGCTCGGTCCCTCGCTGGGCGGCGTCCTGATCGCCGGGTCCGGCTGGCGGGCTCTGTTCTGGGTCAATGTCCCGCTGGGCGTGCTGGCCTTTCTTCTGGCGCGTCGCCACCTGCCGGTGGATGGCCGGCGGCCGCAGACCGGCAGGACCGGTTTCGACCCTGCGGGAACGGGGCTGCTGGCCCTGACGCTGGCGGCCTATGCCCTGGCCATGACGGTGGGGCGCGGCCATTTCGGTCCGCTCAACCTGGCGCTGCTGGCGGCGGCGGCCGTCGGCGCAGGCCTGTTCGTGCGGGTTGAAGCAACAGCCGCATCCCCCTTGGTCCGGCTGGCGCTGTTCCGCGATCCAGGCCTGAGCGCGAGCCTGGCCATGAGCGCGCTCGTCTCGACGGTGATGATGGCGACGCTGGTGGTCGGGCCGTTTTACCTGTCGCGTTCGCTGGGTCTCGATGCGGCGCGGGTCGGGCTGGCCATGTCGGCCGGTCCGCTGGCCGCCGCCTTGGCAGGCGTGCCCGCCGGACGCATGGCCGACCGTTTCGGCGCGCCCCGCATGGCCCTTGTGGGCCTCATCGCCATCGCGGCGGGTTGCCTGGCGCTTTCCATGGGGCCGCTGGCGTTCGGCATTCCGGGCTACATCGCGCCCATGGTCGTCATCACCGTCGGCTATGCGCTGTTCATGACGGCCAACAACACCGCCGTCATGGCCGATGTCCGCGCGGACCAGCGGGGCGTCATTTCCGGCCTGCTCAACCTGTCGCGCAACCTCGGGCTCATCACCGGCGCCTCGG
>JAQGMN010000024.1 GCA_028292345.1 Polaromonas sp.
CACAAGTTTGTCAGGCACTTGGCTCGCAAGAGCAAACGCCAGGCTACCAGGAGTGGTAGTTCAGTTGGTTAGAATACCGGCCTGTCACGCCGGGGGTCGCGGGTTCGAGTCCCGTCCGCTCCGCCAGTCATCCAAAAAGCCATTGCAAACTATGTGTCTGCAGTGGCTTTTTTTATGGGCATCGGTCATCTTCCGTTTTATTTCCTGGCTTGACTGCTGCGCTCTGCCACGCAAAGGGCTGTACTTCGGGCTTGTGCGTCAGGCCTGACCTGATTTGTCGCGCAGCAGTTCATGGCGCAGCGACCGCACCTCCTGGCGCAGCTGCCGGATTTCGCGCATGATTTCGTGCTCGATCTGGCGCTCTTCGCCTTCCTCGACATCTTTCTCGACAAAAATCGCCGCCAGCGACGCCGTGGCGAGCGACAGCACCGCCAGCCCCAGCAGCACCACGATGACGGCAAAGAGGCGCGATGCATGCGTGCTGGGCACCACGTCGCCGTAACCCACCGTGGCCGCCGTGGTGAACGCCAGCCACAGCCCTTCGGCCATCGTGTGCACCCCCGGGTCCAGCATCCAGAAGCCAAACCCGCCCAGAAGCAGGATCACGCCGCACAGGATCAGCGAATAAAACACCCCCTGGCGGGCGATATGGACTTTTCTGGGGTGTTTCTTGAACGGCATGCGGGCCTGGGTCTGGCGAATGGGAATGCCGATTATTGCCCGCGCCGGCGGGGCCGCACAATGGCGCCATGCGTCACCATTGTTCTGAAACCTCCGGCCCGCAGCGGCTGATGTATGGCCTGCTGGCGGGCCTGGTGGCGGTGCGAGCGCTTCGGTGCCCAGCGAACCCGCCAGCGGGCGCAGGAAGAATCAGCCGGGCGGGCCGGGCCTGCTGTTTCCGGGCGGGCTCGATCCGGATTATTTCGATTTTTTTGTACTACGCCCATGTCGTCGGCATGACCTCGCAGGTGTCCGATGTGCAGGTCACTTCGCGCGAGATGCGCCGGCTGACGCTGGGGCACAGCGTGCTGTCGTTCGCCTTCAACATGCTGGTGCTGGCGCTCAGCATCAACGTGGTGGCCGGCGCCCTGCAGTAGCGCCGGGCGTCAGCGCCGGCGTCCGGGCCGCAGCAGGCCGGTGGACAGCGCGGTGCCGCAGACGATGACCGCAGCGCAGCCGACCATCCACGGCGTGACCGACTCGCCCAGGAACAGCACGCCGTAGAACACCGCGAACACCGGCACCACAAAGGTCACCGACAGCGCGCGCGGCGGGCCGGCGTTTTCAATCAGCCGGAAAAACACGATGTAGGCAATGCCGGTGCAGACCACGCCGACCACCAGCAGCGCCAGCCAGGCCGAGGCGCCCGGCATGCGCGCGGGCCACAGCCACAGCGCGGGCAGGGCCAGCCCGAGCGTGGCGCCGGTCTGGCTGCCGGCGGCCGTGACCAGCGGCGGCAGGCCCGCAAGATAGCGCTTGGTGTAGCTCGCCGAGATGCCGTAGCAGACACACGCGAGCAGGCAGGCCAGCACCGCCCAGCCGGGCGCGATGCCCGAGGCGCCGGACTTGAACGTCGCCTGGTCCCAGGCCAGCAGCGCCACGCCGGCAAAGCCGATCACCAGCCCGGCGATGCGCCAGGCGCCTGGCCGGTCCTTGAGCCAGAGCCAGGCGATCAGCGCGCCGAACATCGGCACCGTGGCATTCAGGATGGACGACAGCCCGGTGCTGATGGACAGCAGCGCGAACGAAAAGCAGGCGAACGGAATGCCGGAGTTGAGCAGGCCGATGAAGAAGGTGCGCCGCCAGTGCTGGCGTAGTGCGGGCATCAGGCCGCGCAGCCACACCAGCGGCAGCAGGAAAAGCGCCGCAATCGCCACCCGCACGGCCGCCGTCGGCAGGGCGCCGAACTCGACCGCGCCGATGCGCATGAACAGAAACGACGAGCCCCAGATCGCGGCCAGCAGCACGAAGTCGGCGACCCAGCTTTTGGGGCTGGCGGCCAGGCCAGCGGCAGGCACACCGATCGCGGAAGACCGCGCGTTCAAAGCAGGCTCTCCGCCAGGGCGCCTTCGAGCCGGAGCAGGGCGGTCTTGCGGTCCAGCCCGCCGGCATAGCCGGTCAGCGCGCCGCCGGTGCCCGTCACCCGGTGGCACGGCACGATGATGCTGACGGGATTGCGCCCGATGGCGCCGCCCACGGCGCGCACCGCCGCCGGATGGCCGATGCGCCGGCTGACTTCGCCGTAGCTGGTGACTTCGCCGTGCGGAATGGCGAGCAGGGCCTGCCACACCGACTGCTGAAACGCCGTGCCACAGCGCAGGTCCAGCGGCAGGTCGAACCGGCTGCGCCGGCCGGCGAAATACTCGCCGAGCTGCGCTCTGGCCTGCTGCAGGACCGGGTGGCCGGCCTCTGCGGGCCAGGAGCCCGTGAGTTCAGACGGCAGGTAGCGCTGGTTTTCGGCAAACCAGAGCCCGGCCAGGCCCTGGTCGGTGGCCGCGATGGCGATGGTTCCGAGCGGGCTGGGAACGGTGGTCTGAACGGTGGAGGTGTCGAATTTCATGGTGGTTTCCTCAAGTGTCGCCGGTTTGTCCGGGCGGCTGTGGAATAGGGTCTGGCGCTGATTTTTTAAGCGTTTTAAAGGCGTTGCGGAAGCAGAATAAGCGCAGTCAGCTATGCTTTTTATAGCGATTCCGGCATTTCCAATGCGGGCGTTGCCACCGGTGCGGCGTCCAGCAGGCCGCTCCAGGCGCGGATGACGGCATAGCTGCGCCACGGTTTCCAGGGGCTGGAGGCCAGTTCGGCGTGCCGGGCCGGGTTTTTCAGCGCCTGCACGCCCAGCGCCTTGTGCAAGGCCACGTCGCCCGCCGGAAACGCGTCGGGCCAGCGCAGGGCGCGCATGGCGATGTACTGCGCCGTCCAGTCGCCGATGCCGGGCAGTGCCTTGAGTTGGGCCATCGTGGCATTGACATCGGCCCCGCCGTGCAGCTGCAGGCGCTTGCCGGCGACGGCCTGGGCAATGCCGACGATGGCGGCCTGGCGCTGCTTGAGAATGCCGAGCTGGCCCAGCGCATCGCCGCCGGCGGCCGCCAGCACGGCGGGCGCCGGAAACAGCCGCGTGAGCTGCGGCCACGGGGTTTCAACCGGCGCGCCGAAGCGGTCCACCATGCGCTGCGCCAGCGTGCGCGCCGCCGCGACCGTGATCTGCTGGCCGAGCACCGCGCGCACCGCCAGCTCATAGCCGTCGAGCGTGCCCGGAACGCGCAAGCCGCCAGCGCCCGGAAAGCTGGCGTTCAGCACGCCGTTGATGGCGGCCGGATCGGCGTCCAGGTCGAACATCGCGCGCACCCGGCGGATCACCAGCGGCAGCACATCGCACAGCGAGTCGCTGACCTGCAGGACCAGCTGGCAGCGCGCCTCGTCAAAACGCGCCAGCAGCCAGCCGGCATGGGTTTTTCCGCCGGATTCGATGCCAAATGTCCTGCCTGCGCAGGGCTGGTCTGCGCCGGCAGCTACGAATTCAATAGCGTTGATGCTTCGCTTGCCGATGAACGCCAGCATCGCCCCCACGTCGTAGGGCGGCCGGTAGCCCAGCCGCAGCGTGATGCCGTCGCCGGCGGGCCGCGCGCCCTGGCGGCGCAGTTGCGTCGGGTTCAGCCGGTAGTGCTGCGCGAACGCGGCATTGAAGCGGCGAACGCTGGCAAAGCCGCTCATCAGTGCGACCTGCGTGACCGGCAGATGGGTGTCGGCCAGCAGCTGCTTGGCGGTCAGCAGACGGCGCGTCTGGAGGTATTGCAGCGGCGTGACGCCGAACTGCGCCTCGAAGATGCGCCGCACATGGCGGTCGCTCACGCCCAGCCGCAGTGCCAGCTTTTCAACCGACGGGGCCTCGTCGCTCCAGCTGTCGGGCTCATCGAGCAGGCGGGCGGCCTGATGCGCCAAAATAAAGGACGCATCCTGGATCGACCAGGCCACCGAATGCGGCGCCAGCTCGGGCCGGCAGCGCAGGCAGGGCCTGAAGCCCGCGCTTTCGGCCTGCGCCGCATGGCCGAAGAAGCGGCAGTTCCTGCGCAGCGGCGTGCGGACGCTGCACACCGGCCGGCAGTAGATGCCGGTGGACGTCACGCCGGTGAAAAAGCGGCCGTCGAAACGCGCATCCTTCGCCTTCAGCGCGAGGTAGCAATCGTCATCGGCCAGCAGGGCGTTCGGTAGGGTCATGCGGGGATGATACGGCGCGCATCCCCTGGCCGCTGGCCGTTTCCGGACCTGTCATGCCGGCCCCTGGGCGGCTTGCGCGGCCTGTCAACCGCGCCGGTACAGCGCGCCAAACCCGGCCAGCCGCTCGGCATGGAAAGGCCGCACCTGATTCCAGGTGAAGCGCCATTCCCAGTGGCCTTCGCCCTGGCCGGGCAGGTTCATGCGGTGTTCGGCGCCCAGGCCCAGCACATCCTGCAGCGGGTGGATCGCCGTGTCGGCGACGCTGGCGCAGGCGGCGCGGATCAGCTGCCAGTGGATGTCGTGGCCGTCGCCCGTTCCCAGGTAGTCGAGCACCCGCTGGCGCAGCGCGGGCGCGGCATCTAGCCACCAGCCCTGCGTGGTGTTGTTGTCGTGCGTGCCCGTGTACACCACGGTGTTGCGCTCGTAGTTGTGCGGCAGGTAGGCGTTGGCGTTGTCGTTCGCACCGTCCTCGCCAAAGGCGAACTGCAGGATGCGCATGCCGGGCAGGCCGAACTGCTTGCGCAGCGCGTCCACGTCGGGCGTGATTTGCCCCAGGTCTTCGGCAATGATGGGCAATTCGCCCAGCGCGTTTTCAATCGCATCGAACAGCGCGGCTCCCGGGCCGGGCAGCCAGCGGCCCCGGATGGCATCGGGCTCGCCGGCCGGGATTTCCCAGTAGCCGGCAAAGCCCCGGAAATGGTCGATGCGCACGATGTCCACCAGCTCGAAGGTGCGCCGCACCCGCTCGATCCACCAGGCATAGCCCTCAGCCGCATGGGCGCTCCAGCGGTAGAGCGGGTTGCCCCAGCGCTGGCCGGTGGCGCTGAAGAAATCGGGCGGCACGCCGGCCACGACCTGCGCCCGGCCCGCGGCGTCCAGCTCGAACAGGTCCTGGCGCGCCCAGACCTCGGCGCTCTGGCCGGCGATGAAGATGGGCGCGTCGCCGACGATCTTCACGCCGTGCGCATTGGCATGGGCACGCAGCTTTTTCCATTGCCGGTAGAAGCACCACTGGCCGAATTTCCAGAAGGCGATGCGTTCGGCGTGCGCGGCGCCGGCTTCCTGCAGGGCCTGCGGCTCGCGGCGGGCCAGCGGCGCGGGCCAGTCGCACCAGTCGCGCCCGCCGTGCAGGGCATTGAGCGTCATGAACAGCGCATAGTCCTCCAGCCAGCCGGCGTGGTGCAGGCAGAAGCCGGCGAAGTCCGACTGGTCGGCGGCGCTGGCGCTTTGCGCAAAGCGGGCGGCGGCCTGCTGCAGCCGCGCCATGCGCCAGGGCACGACGGCGCCGAAGTCAACGCGGGCATCGCTGAAAGCGGCATCGGGCTGCAAATCGGCATCGTCGAGCCAGCCGCGCTGCTGCAGCTCGGCCAGGTCGATCAGCAGCAGGTTGCCGGCAAAGGCCGAGCTGCTCATGTAGGGCGAGTTGCCCGGGCCGATGCCGCCCAGCGGCAGGATTTGCCACAGGCTTTGGCGTGCCGCCACCAGCCAGTCCACGAAGTGAAAGGCCGCCGGGCCGAAGTCGCCGCAGCCGTGCGGGCCGGGCAGGGAAGTGGGGTGCAGCAGCACGCCGCTGGCGCGGGGAAAGGTCATGGTGGGTGCCGGTGAAATAAGGGGTGGGAGCGCATGGGAGTGGCCCGTGGGCAAAATTTTGAACCAGACAGGCCTTTTGTGCAGGCTGGTTATGCGCAGGCAGCTATGAATTCAGTAGCAAATCGCTTCCCGGCCTCCAGGCCAGGGTGGAAGGCCCGGGCGGCTTGTCATGAAAGCGCAGCTCGGTTCCGGCCGCCACCAGCAGCATCAGGCTGTGCGCGGCCAGCCGCAGCGGCGCTTCGCCCTGGCCCTGCCAGCGGGTCAGGCCGCGCGGATGGGCGGTGTCGAGCACCGCCTGCCAGACGCCGGCGGGCAGCATGAAGTCATGGTCGCCCGCGTCGGGATTGACCAGCAGCAGCAGCGGCGCCCGGGCCCGGCCCGGCCGGCCGACCAGGCAGCCGAGCACGCGCTCGCGCTTGTCGTTCCAGGCCTGGCCCTGCAGCGCCTGGCCGTCGGGTTGCAGCCATGACAAATCGTGCAGGCCCAGGGTATCAGTCAGGCCGCTGTACCAGTGGTTGCCAAAGGGCAGCAGCTGGCGGCGCAGCGACAGCACCCAGGCGGTGAAGTCGATCAGGTCGCCGTCGGCCTGTTCCCAGTCGATCCAGGTGATGGCATTGTCCTGGCAATACGGGTTGTTGTTGCCCTGCTGGCTGTGGCCCAGCTCGTCGCCGGCGCACAGCATCGGCGTGCCCTGGGCCAGCAGCGCGGTCGCCAGCAGGGCGCGCTGCCGCCGGCCGCGCAGGCCGTTCACCACGGGGTCGTCGGTGGGCCCTTCGGCGCCGCA
>JAQGMN010000030.1 GCA_028292345.1 Polaromonas sp.
CGGTCGCCTGGTGCGCCACGGCAGCGAGCATTTCAGCGCTCACCTGGTCCGGCGCGATTTCGGCCAGTGGCACCAGCACAAAGGCGCGCTGGCGCATGCGCGGATGCGGCACCGACAGCCGGGCCGATTCGATGCGCCCGCTGCCGTACAGCAGCAGGTCCAAGTCCAGGGTGCGGGGCGCATTGCGGTACGGCCGCTCGCGTCCTGCCTGCAGTTCCAGCCGCTGCAGCCCGTCGAGCAAGGCGCAGGCATTCAGGCCGGTTTCAATTTCCACCACCGCATTCAGGTAGGTGCCCCCGGGCGCTGCGGCTTCGCTGCCGGAATCGGTGTCCAGCGGCGCGGTCTTGTAGAGTCCTGACCGCTGGCGCACCTGCGTGAGGGGCAGCCTGTGAAGGGACTGGACCGCCTGGCGCAGCGCAGCCCGGGCATCGCCCAGGTTGGCGCCCAGGGCCACATAGGCCGTGATGGGTTCGCGACCGGCTGGCTTGGGTGGCGGCCCGCCCGTGTCCATGGCGCGGCGTTCGGGCTCAGTCGCCGGTGGTCGGGGAAGCGCCGGCAGGTTCTGGCGACCCGTTGCCGCCTTCCTGGCCTTCGGCCGCACGGCTGGCCGGCTTGCGGCGGCGCCGGCGTTTCTTGGCCGGGGCCGCTTCGCCGTCCTGCAACTCCAGTCCGTCAACGTCGCCCGGGCCGCTGCCGGAGGACAGCGGCGGTGCCGCATCGGCAGGGCGGCCGCCCTCGGCATCGGCCCGCTTGACCCGCGTGCGCGGCGCCTGCGGCTTTTTCTGCTGCGTCTCGCGAATCGCCTCGATCATGTCGTGGCGCTCGTCGTCGTAGGCGGTGCTGAATTTCTCCCACCATTCGCCCAGCGCCGGGTCGATCTCGCCGATCTGGCCGCGCAGGCGCAGAAAGTCGAAGCCGGCGCGAAAGCGCGGCTGCTCCAGCAGCGAATACGGCGCATTGCCCACGCGCTTTTCAAAGCGCGGCTGCATGGTCCAGATCTCGCGCATGTCGATGCCGAGCTTGCCGCGACCCGAGACATCGCCGATCTTCGCGTTGAACGCCTCGTCGATCGCATCCTGCAAGGCCGGCATGGCGGGTTCGTTGCGCTTGAGGCGCCGGTCCCAGCTGCTCCGCACATCGGACCAGAGCACGCATGACAGCAAAAAGCTGGGCGCGACCGGCTTGCCTTCGCCGACGCGGCGGTCGGTATCCTGCAGGGCGAGCTTCAGGAACGGGTCATCGGCCATTTCGACCACCACGTCGAGCAGCGGGTAAATGCCGGTGCCCATGCCGAGTTCCTTGAGCTGCGCGATGCTGGCCAGCGAATGGCCGGTTTGCAGCAATTTGAGCATTTCATCGAACAGCCGCGACTGGGGCACGTCGGCCAGCAGGCTGCACATTTCCTTGAGCGGCGCCGCTGTTTTCTCTTCGAATGTGAAACCCAGCGCCTTGAGCTTGGCGCCAAAACGCACGGCGCGGATGATGCGCACCGGGTCTTCGCGGTAGCGCAGCGCCGGGTTGCCGATCATGCGGACGATCTTCTTCTTGGCGTCGCCGATGCCGTTGTGGTAATCGACCACGATCTGGGTCTCGGGGTCGTAATACATGGCGTTGATGGTGAAGTCGCGCCGCGCGGCGTCTTCCTCCATCGGTCCCCAGACGTTGTCGCGCAGCACCCGGCCCGACGCATGCACGGCATGCTTCATCCCGGCGAGTTCGCTCTTGCTGGTGCGCTCGTTGCCGCCGACCTGCTCGGCCAGGGCGTTATCCATATGCGCGCGGAAGGTCGAGACCTCGATCACCTCATGCTCGCGGCCCCGGCCGTAGATGACGTGGACGATGCGAAAGCGCCGGCCGATGATGAAGGCGCGGCGAAACAGCGACTTGACCTGCTCGGGCGTCGCGTCGGTCGCCACGTCGAAGTCTTTGGGCCGCAGGCCGACCAGCAAATCGCGCACCGCGCCGCCGACGATGTAGGCCTGAAAACCCGCCTGCTTGAGCACATGCACCACGTCCATGGCGCGTTCGTCCACCAGCTTGACGTTGATGCCGTGGTCCTTGAACTCGATGTCGTGGCGTTTGCCGAAGGGGGACTTTGGAACCCGTTTGGAAGGGGATTCGGCGCTGTCGGCTTTGCCGAACAGCTTGTCGATGAATTTTTTGATCATGAAATTTAAAATTTTGAGGGAGATGCCGCCCCTTGGCAGCAAGCGTGATCCCTACGCGCTTCAGGTCGGAACCGGCCGCCGCTGCCCGGCGGCAAGCGCCGTCCGTGGCGCTTAAAACAGGTCAAGTATGCGCCATCCGCGTTCGGTTGCCAGCGCCCGCAGTCGCGGGTCGGGGTTGGTGGCGACCGGCTCGGTGACCTTTTCCAGCAGTGCCAGGTCGTTCATCGAATCGGTGTAAAACGTCGTGTGCACATCGTTCCAGCCCAGGCGGCGGGCGGCCAGCCATTGTTCCATGCGGGCCACCTTTCCTTCCCTGGCCGATGGCGTGCCCCTGATCTCGCCCGTCAGGTTGCCCTGGGCGTCGCGTTCCAGTTCGACCGCGATCAGCTCGGCCACGCCAAAGGCATCGGCAATCGGGCGCGTCACGAACTCGTTGGTCGCTGTCACGATGACCAGTTCGTCGCCGGCCGCGCGGTGCCGCCCGACCAGTTCCAGCGCCTGGCTTTTGATGGCTTTATGCACGATTTCGCGCATGAAACGGGCGTGGGCAGCTATTGAATTGATAGTGCCCTGCTCGCGGATGGCCTGCGTGGCAAAACGCACATAGTCGTGGATGTCCAGCGTTCCGGCCCGGTACTGCTCGAAGAACTCGGCATTGCGGCGCTTGAATTCGGTCGCGTTGCACCAGCCTAGCGCAATCGTGAACTCGCCCCACTCGTAATCGGAGTCGATCGGAATCAGGGTGTGGTCCAGGTCGAACAACGCCAATTTAACAGGCGCCTTCAGGCTTTTCCCGCCAACTTCTAACCGCACGGTCATTCCGTCTCCAGCATGGTTTTGATCAGCGGGATCGTGATGGCCCGCTTGGTTTGCAGCGCGTAGCTGTCGAGCTTGTCGAGCAGTTGCATCAGGCTGCCCAGGTCGCGCGAGAAGCGCGTGAGCATGAAATCCATCACCTCGCCGCCGAGCAAAAAGCCGCGCGCGTCGGCTTCCTGCTTGATCACCGCGCGCCGCTCGTCGTCGCTCAGCGCCTGCAGGGCAAACACATGGCCCCAGCCCAGGCGGGTGCGCAGGTCTTCGCGGAGCGGCAGGTCGGCGGGCGGCACGTTGCCGGCGGCCACCACCCAGCGCGGGTGGCCGTCGTCGGTGCTCAGCGCGTTGACGAACCAGTTGAAGGCGGTGCGCTGCTGCGCTGCGGAATACAGGTGGCAGTCGTCCATGATGACGGCCGACCACGACTCGTTGAACTCCGGCGGCTCCAGCATCAACGCATCCATCCAGCCGCTGGAAGCGCCCTGGTCGCGCAGGGCTTCGCTGACCGCCTTGAGCAGATGCGTCTTGCCGCTGGCTTCGCCGCCCCAGAGGTAGGTCGGCACCGGCGAATCGGGCGGACTTTGCGCCCATGACGCCAGTTGCCGGACCGCCGCTTCGTTCGGTCCGACGAAAAAGTTGGCAAACGAAGGGTCGGACGCCAGTCCGATGTCCAGGGCGAGTTGTTTCATGGCGGGCTGGGCGGGTCGCATCCCGGGTTCAGAGGGCATGCGAACGGCGCCGGGCGCCCGGTGCGCGGGTCGGGCACCGGGTCGCGGCGCGTTGGGGGATCAGGGTCGGTTGCATGAAGCCTTGGAATGCGCTGGCCCGCAAAGGGCCGGCAGAAGCTAGGGGGTATAGCCTTTAGAATCTCAGGCTGGATTCTATCGGGCTTGGCCAGCGGGCTCCCGACCACCGCCCTGCCCCTTCGAGCTGTCCCGGCTCCCACCGCATTACCCCGACACCATGACCACTACCCCCCTTTCCTACAAAGACGCCGGCGTCGACATCGACGCGGGCGACGCCCTGGTTGAACGCATCAAGCCGCTGGCCAAGAAAACCATGCGCGAAGGCGTGCTGGCCGGTATCGGCGGCTTTGGCGCGCTGTTCGAGGTGCCCAAGCGCTACCAGGAACCGGTGCTGGTCAGCGGCACCGACGGCGTGGGCACCAAGCTCAAGCTGGCCTTTGAATGGAACATGCACGACACCGTGGGCATCGACCTGGTCGCCATGAGCGTCAACGACGTGCTGGTCCAAGGCGCCGAGCCGCTGTTCTTCCTCGATTATTTCGCCTGCGGCAAGCTTGATATCGATACCGCAGCGGCGGTGGTCGGCGGCATTGCCAAGGGCTGCGAGCTGAGCGGCTGCGCGCTGATTGGCGGGGAAACCGCCGAGATGCCCGGCATGTACCCGTCGGGTGAATACGACCTGGCCGGCTTTGCCGTCGGCGCCGTCGAAAAATCGAAAATCCTGACCGGCCAGGACGTGGCGCCCGGCGACGTGGTGCTTGGCCTGGCCTCCAGCGGCGTGCATTCCAACGGTTTCAGCCTGGTGCGCAAGTGCATCGAGCGGGCCGGCAGCGATCTGCCCGCCACGCTCGACGGCAAGCCGTTCAAGGACGCCCTGATGGAGCCGACCCGCCTGTATGTGAAAAACGTGCTGGCCGCGCTGGCCGCGCACCCGATCAAGGCGCTGGCCCACATCACCGGCGGCGGCCTGCTGGAAAACATTCCGCGCGTGCTGCCCGAAGGCACCGCAG
>JAQGMN010000218.1 GCA_028292345.1 Polaromonas sp.
CTGGTCACGCCGACTTACCTGGCCAAGTTCGACATGGGCGAGGGCCTCGGCACCAAGGCTTTCTTTGCCGCGATCATTGGGGGGTTCAACAACTCGCGCGGCGCGCTGCTCGGCGGGCTGATTGTTGGCGTGTGCGAGAACCTGGCCGCCGCCTACATTTCGCCGGCCTACAAGGACGCGGTCGCGCTGGTGATTGTCATGGTCGTGATTTTGTTCAAGCCGCAAGGCCTGCTGGGCAAGAAAGAAGAGCGCAAGGTATGAACGCGATTTTCAACCACAAATTCGCCGCCGTGTTCACGCTGCTGAGCGCGGTGCTGATGCTGGTGGCGCCGCAGTACCTCAAGAACTACGGTGTTTACCTGCTGACCTACTGGCTGGTCTTCATCATCGCCACCATGGGGCTGAACCTGACCATCGGCTACGCCGGGCAGAAGTCACTCGGCCAGGCCGCCTTCTTTGGCATTGGCGCCTACACCGTCGCCATCATGATGAAGGCGGGCATCAGCTTCTGGCTGGGCCTGCCAGCGGCCGCGCTGCTGTGCTTCGTCATCGGCTTGATCCTGGGCTTTCCGGCGCTGCGGGTGCAGACGATCTACCTGGCGTTTGCCACGCTGGGCTTCAACACCGCAGTCTGGCTGGTGATGCGCAATGAAGAGTGGCTGACCGGCGGCACCTTCGGCATCAACAACATCGCCCGGCCGGTGATTTTTGGCTACTCGCTTGAAGGCAACCGGCCTTACTACTACTTCGTGCTGGCGGTCACCCTGGTGATGGCCGGGCTGCTGTGGGGCCTGCTGCGCTCGCCCTGGGGCAAGGCCTTTAAGGCGCTGCGCGACAACCCGATCCGCGCCGAAAGCCTGGGCGTGGACATCCGCAACTACACGCTGCTGAGCTTTGCCATTGGCGCGGCCTATGCCGGCGTGGCCGGGGCGCTGTTTGCCAGCCTGGTGCAGTTCATCGAGCCGGCGCCGTTTGCTGTCGCCGCGTCGATCATGATGTACCTGATGGTGGTAGTGGGCGGGGCCGGTTACTTTCTCGGCCCGGTCGTTGGCGCGGCCGTGGGCGTGGTGCTGCCTGAATGGCTGCGCGACGTGCCCGGCGTGGCCAACTGGTATTTGCCGCTGTTCGGCGCCGCCGTGGTGCTGCTCATGATCTGGCTGCCCGACGGGCTGCTGAGCATTCCCGACCGCATCAAGGCCAAGCGGGCCGCGCGCGCAGCGTCGGCGGCGCGCACCGCAGCGGCCGGCAGAATTGGAGTTGCATCATGAGCCAGGCCTTGCTAAAAGTGACCAACCTGAAAAAAGCCTACGGTGCCATCCAGGCCGTTGGCGGGGTTTCGTTTGAAGTCATGCCGGGCGAGATCTTTGGCGTGATCGGCCCGAACGGCTCGGGCAAGACCACCATGTTCAACAGCGTGCTCGGCCAGATCACGCCGAATGAAGGTTCGATCGAATTGAAGGGCAGGAACATCACCGGCTTGTCGCCGCTCGAGCTCAGCCGCCGGGGCGTGGGCCGCACCTTCCAGACGCTGCAGGTGTTTGGCAAGATGACGGTGCGCGACAACCTGATCGTCGCGGCGCAGGAACACAAGGGCACCATGCTCAGCCGCATATTCGCGCCCGGCGACTCGGGGCTGGGCGCCAAGGCCGACGCACTGATCGACCAGTTCCGCATCCGGCACGTGGCCAACTCGCTGGCCGGCACGCTGAGCTACGGCCAGCAAAAGCTGGTCGATATTGCGATGGCCTTCATGGCCGAGCCGGACCTGGTGCTGCTTGACGAACCGTGCGCGGGCGTCAACCCGAGCTTGGTTGGCGGCATTTCCAGCCTGCTCAAGGAGCTGAACCAGAACCCGAAGTTTGGCCGCCAAAGCTCGTTCGTGGTGATCGAGCACAACATGGACTTCGTGATGGCTTTGTGCCACCGCATCATGGTGATGGTCGAAGGCCGGGTGTTGGCGATTGGCACGCCGGCTGAAATCCGCGCCAACAAACAGGTGCTCGACGCCTATCTGGGGAACTGACATGGCAGACGACATCTGCATTGAATTCGACAACGTGGTGGCAGGTTACAAGGATTTCATGATCCTGAACAACCTGTCGTTCAAGGTGCGCAAGGGCTCGATCACCTTGCTGCTCGGACCCAACGGCGCGGGCAAGTCCACCGTGCTCAAGACGCTCTTTGGTCTGCTCAAGCCGCGCCAGGGCCGCATTTTGCTCAATGGCGAGGACATTTCCGGCGCCAGCCAAAAAGCACTGCTGGCCAAGGGCATCGCCTTCGTGCCACAGGGCCGCAACCTGTTCGGCCAGCTCACGGTGTTCCAGAACCTGGAACTCGGCGGCATCACGCTGGGCATGAAGACCACCCATGAGCGCATTCCCGAGGTGTTGGAATTGTTTCCGCGCGTCAAAGAGCGCTTGCATTCGCAGGCCTCGGCCCTGTCGGGCGGCGAGCAAAAGCAGCTCGAAGTTGGCCGCGCGCTGCTGCTGCGGCCCAAGGTGCTTTTGATTGACGAGCCCTCGATCGGCCTGTCGCCGCTGGTGGTGCAGGACGTGTTCAAGCTGCTGCAAAACCTGGCCGCGCAGGGCACAACGATCCTGATGGTCGAGCAAAACGTCAAAAGCGCGCTGAAGATGGCCGACGACGCGATCGCGCTGGAGTCGGGCCAGCTGGTGCTGCACAAAAAAGCGTCCGAGCTGCTGGCCGACCCGAACATCGAGCGGCTCTTCCTGGGCGGCGGCCATGTGCCCGGCGCCATCGTCTCCGAAGCTGTTTGAACGCGACAACTACGTTTTGACCATGTTGAAATTGCCCAGGAAGACACCATGGATCGATGGACTGAAATTGCGCTTTTTGTAAAGGTGGCCGAAACCGGCAGCCTGAGCCGTGCTGCAAAAGCAATGGAGTTGTCCAACGCGGCGGCTAGCAGGCATCTCTCGGCGCTGGAGCAGCGGCTGGGCGCGCGGCTGGTGGAACGCAACACCCGGCGCTCCTACATGACCGAGACCGGCCAGCAGTTTTTTGCAAGCGCAAGAACCATCCTAGCCGACCTGCAAGAGGCTGAATCGGCCGTCAATGCGGCTGTGCTGAATCCGAGCGGCGTACTTCGCATCACCGCTTCACTGTCTTTTTCGATGCACCACATCGCGCCCTTGCTGCGCGAATATTCCGAACTCTATCCCAACGTGACGGTCCAGGTGGAAGCAGCCAACCGTTACATGGATATCATCGATAACAACATCGACGTCGCCATCCGCACCCGCGAAATGGAGCCGGACTCCAGCATTACTATTCGCCGCCTGGGTGAAACGCGCCGCATCCTGGCCGGCTCACCGCGCTACTTCGCGCGCTACGGTTTTCCGAAAACGCTCGAAGACCTGCAGAACCACCACTTGCTTATCTACACCTATGCCAATAATCCGAAAGAACTGCGCTTCACGCGTGATGGGCAGACGACGGCCGTGGCAGTAAAAGGACTACTGGAGTCTAATGACGGCCAGATCCTGCGCGCCGCAGCCCTTGACGGCATGGGCATCTTGGTGCAACCGGCCTACATTGTCTACGACGACATTGTGGCCGGGCGTCTCGTGCCCGTGCTCGACGAATGGGAACTGCCCCGGCTGACGATCAATATCGCCTACCCCAGCCGCAAGCACCTGTCGGCCAAAGTGCGCACCTTCATCGATTTCATCGCCAACCATTTTCGCAAGATGGATTACGAACGAAAGTGGACCGGGCCTTTCAGTTCATTTTAGAAAAACTGATTTTCAGTAAGGCCGTTGCGGCGGCCGGGGGACGCTGCGCATACTGCAGGCTGTATCACCCCCCTCGGCTGCCATGAACTCCTCCTTTATTTACCAGAGCCATCCACAAAAAATAGTTTTCGGGGCGGGAAGCCTCGCCGGTTGCGCGCGCGAAGTTGAACTGCTGGGCAGCCGACGCGCGTTTATCCTGGCAACACCTCAGCAGCGGACGCTGGCCGACCAGGTGGCCGCCTTGCTCGGCTTGGCGGCTGTAGCTATTTTTGACCAAGCGGTCATGCATGTGCCGGCGGAAGTCGCCACCCGCGCCTGCGAGATTGCAGCGAATTGCGATGTCGACTGCCTTGTGGCAGTTGGCGGCGGTTCCACCACAGGTCTGGCTAAAGCGATTGCGCTTCGCACCGGGCTGCCGATACTCGCGATACCGACCACCTATGCCGGCTCGGAAATGACATCGATCTACGGTATCACGGAAAGTAACCTCAAAAGGACGGGCCGCGATGCCCGCGTACTGCCCCGCACGGTGATTTATGACCCCGCCCTGACGGCCGGACTGCCCGTGGGCATGAGCATGACCAGTGGCATCAACGCCATTGCCCATGCGGCCGAGGGTCTATATGCACCGGACTCCAATCCCATCATGGCACTTATGGCCGAGGAAGGCATTCGCAGCATGCGCCTGGCGCTACCCACGCTTTATGCGTCAGCCCACAATGCCCAAGCGCGCAGTCAGGCGCTATACGGTGCTTGGTTGTGCGGCAGCGTTTTGGGCAATGTTGGCATGGGTCTGCATCACAAACTCTGCCACACGTTGGGTGGCACCTTCAACCTTCCCCATGC
>JAQGMN010000248.1 GCA_028292345.1 Polaromonas sp.
CGCACGCTGGAGCGGCTGCAGAAATACGCCAGCGTCGAGGCGGTGCTGGCCGCCTGCGCGCATGAAAAGCCGCTGTGGATTTCCTGCCCGCGCGCCGGCCTGCTGGGCGGCCAGGACGCGCGCTACATGGAGCACGACTCGCCCTACGGCGAGCTGGCGCTGACCAGCCCCGACGGCCAGATCGTGCATTCGCTCGACTGGCAGTGCGAACGCCCCGTGCCGCTGCTGAAAAACGTCATGCGCCTGACAGCGCCCAACCCCGGCATGATGACCGGCCCGGGCACCAACAGCTACATCGTCGGCACGCCGGACACCGGCTACATCGTGATCGATCCGGGGCCGGACCATGCGGCGCACATCCGGCGCCTGTTTGACGCGACCGGCGGGCGCATCGAGGCCATCGTCTGCACGCATTCGCATCCGGACCATTCGCCGGGCGCCCGGCCGCTGCAGGCGCTGTGCGCGCACAGTCCGCCGATTCTGGGCCTGCCTTCGGCCGCCACCGCGCGCGCCGACTCGCATTTCGCGCCGGACCGGCCGCTATCAAATCAAGAGCTACTCACGCTTACCCATCAAGCGCAAAAGCACACTTTGAAGGTGATTTTCACCCCCGGCCATGCCGCCAACCATGTGTGCCTGGTACTGGTCGAAGACGGCCTGCTGTTTTCGGGCGACCACATCCTGAACGGCAGCACCACCATCATCAACCCGCCCGATGGCGAAATGACCGCCTACCTCGATTCGCTGGACCGGCTCACCGACGCCTGCAATGCGCACGAGATCGACTTCATCCTGCCGGCGCACGGCCATGTGCTCGGCGAGGCGCCACAAGCCATTGAACAGCTCAGGGCGCACCGCCTCAAGCGCGAGGCCAGGGTGGCGGCGGCGATGCGGGCCATGCCGGAAGGCTCGATGAATGACTGGGTGGCGCGGGCCTATGACGACACCGACCCGCGCCTGTGGCCCATCGCCCTGCGCTCGCTGCAGGCGCATGTCGACCGGATCGAGGCGCTGGCGGCTTCTGTGGCGCCACAGCCTCCGGCATAAGCATGACCGGGCGCAACAATTGCTTGCCGTTAGCGCCTTATACTTTTCTCCAGTCGTTCCGCCACTTGAAGCTTCGGGTTGACCGGGCGACGGCCACTTAACTCTTACGGGATGCTCCATGCCAACGATCACGACGCGACATTTTCTGAAAACCTCCAGTGTCCTGCTGGCCGGCCTGGTGCTGGCGGCCTGCGGCAAGCAGGAGCCGGCCGTGCCCGCCGCCAGCGCGCCTGCAGCAACCCCGCCGGTGGCTGTGGCCAAGGTGTATGTCGTCGGCACCGATGCCGCCTACGCGCCTTTCGAATCGCAGAACGACAAGGGCGAGATCGTCGGTTTTGACATCGACGTGGTCAAGGCCGCCGCGCAGAAAGCCGGCATCGAGGTCAAGTTCCTGAACACGCCGTGGGAGGGCATCTTCAATTCGGTGGCCCAGGGCGACCGCGACCTGCTGGTGTCGGCCATCACCATCACGCCCGAACGCCAGCAGACGCTGGACTTCTCGACGCCCTACTTCGACGCGCAGCAGCTGATTGCCGTCAAGAGCGACTCGAAGATCGCCAAGTTCGACGACCTGAAAAAGCGCAAGGTCGGCGTGCAGAACGGCACGACCGGCGACGAGGTCATCACCAAGCTGCAAGGCAAGGACAGCCCGAACATCAAGCGCTTCGAGTCCACGCCGCTGGCGCTGAAGGAAATGGAAGGCGGCGGCGTCGATGCCGTGGTGGCCGACAACGGCGTGGTCGTCCACTATGTGAACAACAACCCCGATTCGAAATTCAAGACCATCGCCGACAGCAGCTTCGCCTCCGAGCAGTACGGCATCGCGGTCAAGAAAGGCAACGCCGAGCTGCTCGATAAAATCAACAAGGGACTGGCCGGCATCCGCGAAGACGGAACCTACGCCAAGATCTATGCCCAGTATTTCGGCGCGGCCCCCGCAGGTGCGGCGCCGGCGGCATCGAAATAGGCCTTCACCCCGTCGCGCCACAGCGCATCCGGCCCCGGCGGGCAGATGCGCTGCTGTCCCCCATCAGGCGCTCCGCCGACCCAGGCCATGCAGCAACTGCCCGCGCGCCGCCTCGGTGATCGCCGCCACGCACGGATGGGTGATGCGCCGGTCCACGGTGACCGCAAAAAAGTCTTCCACCATCTCGTCGGTGCGGCCGATCACTTCCACGCCGTATTGCGCCAGTGTCTCGGCTTCGAGCACGCTGGCCGACATGAAGATGCCGCGCCCTTCGCGCCCGAACGCTTTCATCAGCGCGCCATCATCAAACTCGCCAATGATGCGGGGGTGAATCTGGTGCTTGGTGAACCAGCTGTCGAGCTGCTTGCGCACCGATGAGGCCGCACTCAGGATCAAGAGCGGCGCATCGTTCAGGCACTGCGGAAAATCGCCCTGCAGCGTGCTTTTAAGCGCCGGCGAGCAGAAAAAACTCATGGGCGTGCTGCCCAGCGGGTGGTTGAAGGCCTTGATGCTGACGCGCCCCGACATCGGCTCGTCGGCCATCACCAGGTCCAGGCGGTGCAGCGCCAGCTGGGCCAGCAGATCGGGAAACTTGCCTTCGCTGCAGATCAGCCGCACCGGCTGCTTCATCGCCAGCGCGGGCTCCAGCAGATGGTAGACCACCGACTTGGCCACCGAATCGGCCACGCCCACCCGGAAGTCCAGCGTCTTCTGGCCGCCGCTGGCCTGGCGCAGGGCGGTTTCCATTTCAGCACCCAGGGTGAATATCTGGTCGGCATAGCCCAGCGCCAGCCGGCCCTCGTCGGTCAGCTCCAGCTGGCGCCCGCTTCTGCGGAACAGCTGGCGCCCGAGCCATGCTTCGAGCAGCTTGATCTGCCCGGACAGCGTCTGCGGCGTCGTGTGCAGCTGCTCGCCGGCGCGATTGATGCCGCCGGCCTTGGCCGTGACCCAAAAATAATGCAAATGCTTGAAGTTCATGCGGTGTTCTCTCTGAAAGATGAAGTGATGGCGGCGTCGAGTCAGCTTGATAGCTCGTATTTTTCGAAGTGAAATGGTTCCAAATACGAATTTACACGAAGTGAAAAGCTTTCTATAGTCCAACCCATCACATCATTTTTTTGATGTTCAAAGGAGAACTTCCATGCGACTGAGCACCAAAAGCCGTTTCGCGGTGACCGCCATGATCGACATTGCCCTTCAGGGCAACGCCGGCCCGATTTCGCTGGCCGACATCGGCATGCGGCACAGGATTTCCGTGTCCTACCTGGAGCAGCTGTTCAGCAAGCTGCGCCAGAGCGGACTGGTCGAAAGCACCCGTGGCCCGGGCGGCGGTTACTCGCTGAGCCGCGCCAGCGAGAGCATTTCGGTGGCCGACATCATTGGCGCCGTCGAGGCCGATGGCGGCAAGCCGGGCAAGGCAGACAAGGCCTCTTCCCTGCAGCAAGGCTCGGGCGAGTGGATGACGCAGGAATTGTGGGCCGCGCTCAATGCCAAGATGGTCGAGCACATGCAGTCGATCAACCTGCGCCACCTGGCCAGCGAGCAGCGCGCTAAGGGCGTGAAGATCGAGGCCCGCCCTGCCAAGCGCGGCGTCTTCAGCGCGCCCAAGCCCAAGCCGGTCTACACCACCGCGCCGAACTCGGTGTTCGCCCTGGGCCGCTCGCTGATGGGCAGCCATTGAGCGCAAGCTGCGCCCGGGTTAAAAATAAAGTGTGAAGCCCGCCGATAAGCCGGATTCTGTGCGCCGGGCTTCCTTTCGGTTGCCCGGTGTGACCGCCATTAATCTGGGCCGGGGGTCGCCCACCCGGCTCGGTGCCACCTACCCGCCAGCTCCGCGGAACCACGTCAACGCTGGCCTATTTGGTGTTGCTGCGCGTAGAGATTGCCCGTTTCACCCGCACTGAAGCGGCTCGTCTCTGTTGCTCTGATCCTCACCTCGCGGTGGAGAGGTATTACCTCCTACGCTGTCCTGTGCAGTCCGGACGTTCCTCCAGTGCTTCCTTTCG
>JAQGMN010000255.1 GCA_028292345.1 Polaromonas sp.
AGCATTGACGCAAAAAACGCGGCCGAGGCCGCGTTTTTTTATGCCTGAAGCGTCCTCACACCTGGGGCGGATCGGTTTCGCGCTTTGGGTGGCGGTGCAGCGCAATGCCCTTGATGAAGGTCGCCGCAGCGCCAGCCGCGCTGCCCGAAGGCGCAATGATCAGTCCAGCATCGGGCGTTCCGTCCGGCAATGTCGTGGACACGCCTGCCTTCTCGAGCAGCGCCGTTGAAGCGCCGAGCACCAGGATGGTCTTGCAATGCCGGTACTGGTCCTTGATGAACTCCATCGTGTGCCCGTCCCTGGCCAGCGCCTCGACCGCCGCCTGCCCATCGGGCAGCACCAGCGCGTCAAACAGGAAGCCGGGCTCATTCTCAAGCGAAGCATCGGCGTCCAGCATGGCGCCTTCGACCGTGGCCACCGACCCGATGCGGGGCGCGACCAGACGCCCGACCGCGCCTGCGGCCAGCAGCGCCGCCTGCACCTGCGCAATCGACTCGCCCATCACCCCAGGCGCAATCAGCAAGGCGACCTTGCGGGCCTTGATGCTGCCGTCGCCCGGCCGCGCCATCAGGGACAGCGGCGCTGAAACCGTTACTTCGGCCTGGGATGGCTGAGCCAGCGCCAGCGGCATGGGTTCAGGCAGCGTATCCATACCCAGGCCTTCGGCAACCTTGATGGCCAGGTCTTCCGACGCATTGCGCAGCATGGACACGGTGCGCTCACGAATCGCCGGCACCGTGACCTTGCTCAACTCAAACCGGAAGGCAGCGGCAATATGCGCCTGCTCCACCGGCGTCTGGCTGTTGTAGAACAGCGTGGCCTGGGTGTAGTGGTCGGCAAACTTTTCAGGTTTGCCGCGCACCTTGGCCTGCTCCTCCTGCGCCTGCAGCCGTGCCGGCACCGTGACAAAACCCTGCGCCGCGCCAGCCTGGAAAGGACAGCCGCCCGCCAGCGAATTGGGCTCGTAGTTGACGCGGCCCCGGTGAATGGCTTGGCGGTGCAAACCGTCGCGCTGGTTGTTGTGGACCTGCGCAATCGGCGAATTGATCGGAATCTCGTGAAAGTTCGGCCCGCCCAGGCGTGTTATCTGGGTATCGACATAGGAATGGATGCGCCCGGCGAGCAGCGGATCGTTCGAGAAATCAATGCCCGGCACCACATGGGCGGTGCAGAAGGCCACCTGCTCGGTTTCCGCAAAGAAATTGTCCGGATTGCGGTTCAGCACCATGCGACCGACCGGCTGGACCGGCACCAGTTCCTCGGGAACGATCTTGGTCGCATCCAAAATGTCGAAGCTGAACTGCTCGGCCTGCTCCTCGGTGAAGATCTGCACGCCCAGCTCGTATTCAGGATAGGCGCCCGCCTCGATCCGCTCCCACAGGTCGCGCCGGTGGTAGTCGGGGTCGGCCCCGGAAATCTTCACCGCCTCGTCCCAGACCAGCGAATGCGTGCCGGCCATCGGGCTCCAGTGGAACTTGACGAACACCGACTCGCCGGCGTCGTTGACAAAGCGAAAGCTGTGCACGCCAAAGCCCTGCATCGTGGCATAGCTGCGCGGAATCGCCCGGTCCGACATCTGCCACATCAGCATGTGGGTCGATTCGGGCATCAGCGAGACGAAATCCCAGAAGGTGTCGTGCGCGCTGGCGGCCTGCGGCATCTGGTGATGCGGCTCGGGCTTGACGGCATGCACCAGGTCGGGAAACTTCATGGCGTCCTGGATGAAGAACACCGGGATGTTGTTGCCCACCAGGTCCCAGTTGCCTTCGTCGGTGTAGAACTTGACGGCAAAGCCGCGCACGTCGCGCGCCGTGTCCTTCGAGCCCCGCTCGCCGGCCACGGTGGAAAACCGCACGAACACCGGCGTGACCTTGCCGGCTTCCTGGAAGGGCGCGGCCTTGGTGTATTGCGTCAGCGGCTTGTAGCATTCGAAGTAACCATGGGCGCCGGAACCGCGCGCATGCACGATGCGTTCGGGGATGCGCTCATGGTCGAAATGGGTGATCTTCTCGCGCAGCACGAAGTCTTCGAGCAGCGCCGGCCCGCGCAGGCCGAACTTCAGGGAATTCTGGTTGTCGGCCACCGCCACGCCCTGGTTGGTGGTCAGCATCTGGCCCGAGGAATCCACGCGAACGCGGTCCAGCGGCTCGATGGTGGCATTCACGCCTTCAGGCGCAACGGTCCCGGACTTGTCGCTGCTGTTCCTTTCAGTCAGTGTGCTGCCGGTGGGCAGCCTGGATTGGGGCTCGGCGGTGGCGCCTTGCCGGGGCGCGACGGCGTTTGCGAATCCGTGCTCGGCGGGCTTGGTCAGATTGAAAGGCATGGCGGCGACCAGGGCTTCGGTCTGAACCATTTTTTCGACATGCATGTCGCCGCCCGCACCGGGACTGACCCTGGCCGGACCGCTGTCGGTGTTGCGGGCAGCGGCTTTCGCAGCGGTGCTGCTTTTGCTGGACTTTTTATGACTGTCGGCAGGGGGATTTGTTTTGGGCATGTTCGTTGTTAGAAAGGAAATGGCCGGCAGAATTGCCACAGACGACACTATCGGAACGTCCAGAAGGCTTGTGTAGGACACAGCCTTATGCCCCGGCCAGCTTTTTTTGGGCGTTCAAAGTTATCCCTGCAGCCTGTGGACAACTTTGTTGATGGACGCCAGTGAAAGCTCGCAAACCGAGGCAGGGCGGGGCCTGCGCCAGGGTGCCTGCATATTGAGCAGTTCCTGGCCTCGGACCGGTATCACAACCTGGCCGGCCTCATGTCAAGGCGCGGATGGCCATCAGCGTGCCGATCAGCACCGGCTGGTGCAGCAGGTAGTAGCTCAGGCTCCACCGCCCCAGGGCAGCCAGCGCCTTGATGACCGGGCTGGCTACAACGTTGGAAACGGCCGCGCCGCGAAGGCGCAGCCAATGCGGCCTTGCGCGCAGGAGCCACAGTCCCGACGCCATGCCCCACCACACCACCCCGAGCCAGGGAATCAGGGGCACATAGTCTTCGGTGAAGGGTTTGCGGCTGACCAGTCCCAGCCAGTTCAGGGCCTTGTGGTTCAGGAAGTCAAGGCCAGGCCACAGGGCATGCGCGCCCTCGGCCATGAATTTCAGGGCGATGGCCGCGCTGCCCAGAACCCACAGCCACCGGCCCCATCCGGCGGTCAGCCGCACGATGACGAGCATGACGGCCATGCCGTGCAGAACCCCGAAATATATAAAGCTTTGCGGATACATGGCGTAGGACCCGGCGCTGACCAGCAGCGCCGCGCCGGCAATCTGAAGCCATCGCCGCCCGAAACGCGTCCATTCCTGATGCCGGCCGACAGCCATCGCCTGGCTGGCGCCGGCGGTGAATAGAAACAGCGTCACGATCGCCGTGCGCTGCCAGGTCCAGAACGGATCGGCATGGAAGTCCTGCTGAAGATAGCCAAAATGGTCAAGGTCAAAACACAGGTGGTAAGCCGTCATCCAGACAATGGCCAGGCCGCGCAGGGCATCGAGATGGTCAAGTCGGCGAAAGGGCATGGCGCAGAGTGTACGCAGGTGTTTTTTTTGCAGGGCGCCGGCCGCGCTAGGTAGTAACCCGACAGCAGGCGCAAGACAACTTCGGTAACATTCTCAACCCAAAATAGTACGGTCGTTCTTTTTTTATTCACAGGACAGGGACAAGCATGAAAAAATTACCTTTATTGAGCATCGTCGCGGCAGCGTCCTTGCTGGCCGCCTGCGGCGGCGATTCGGCCGACAACCTGGGCATCGTGGACAACACGCCGGCGCGCGGCGCGCTGATCCAGAACCCGCCGCCCCGCACCGCCTTCTTCTCGGCCGGCGACTTTGCCGCCAAGCTCAACGCCAGCGCCAGCGGCCGCAACCTGCTGGCCATTGCCGGCACGCCGAAGTGCGGCGTCGATGTGCAGTACATTCGCTACGGCACCGTGGGCGGCGCAAATGAAAGCACCGACGCTTCCGGCGCGCTCATGACGCCCTCGGGCGGCGCGGGTTGCACCGGCAGCCGCCCGATCGTGCTCTATGCCCATGGCACGACGACCGTGAAAAGCTACAACCTGGCGAACCTGCTCGACGAAACCAGCGCGGCGTATTCCGAGGCCGCCCTGATCGCTGCCATGTACGCAGCGCAGGGCTACATCGTGGTGGCGCCCAATTACGCAGGATACGACGCGTCCAAACTGGCCTACCACCCTTACCTCAATGCCGACCAGTCGTCCAAGGACATGATGGACGCGCTGAGCGCCGCCCGCAAGGCCCTGCCCGGCCTGATCCAGCCGGTGCAGGACAACGGCAAGCTGTTCATCACCGGCTATTCGCAAGGCGGCCATGTGGCCATGGCCACGCACAAGGCCATGCAGGCCGCCGGCCAGACCGTGACGGCCAGCGCGCCGATGTCGGGCCCTTATGCGCTGGCGGCGTTTGGCGACGCGGTGTACTACGGCAACGTCAACCTCGGCAGCACGCTGTTCACGCCCCTGCTGATCAACAGCTACCAGAAGGCCTACGGCAACATCTACAGCCAGCTCACCGACATCTACGAGCCGGCGTATGCCCCCGGCATCGACACCTTGCTGCCCACCGACACGCCGCTGTCCACCCTGCTGGCGCCCGGCGGCAAGCTGCCGCAGACCGCCTTGTTCAGCCGCACGCCGCCCACGGCACCGGCAGGTTCGCCGCCGTCGCTGCAGCCTACGCTCAACGCCATCAGCCCGCCCACCACGCCGCCCGAACTGGCGCCGCTGTTCGCCCTGGGGTTTGGCACCAGCAACCTCATCACCAACAGTTCGCGGCTGAACTACCTGCTGGACGCGCTGGCCCATCCGGATGGCGCGGTTCCCGCACTGACCAATGCCCTGCCCGCCGCAAGCCCGGCCAATCCCATGCGGGTGGCCGCCAAGAAGAACGACCTGCGCAGCTGGACGCCGCAACGCCCGGTGCTGCTCTGCGCCGGCAGCGGCGACCCGACGGTCTTCTACAACGTCAACACCCAGCTGATGCAGGGTTTCTGGACAAGTCCGTCACCGGCAGCGCCCCCTGCCGGTTTGCTGACGGTGCTCAATGTCGATTCGCCGGCCGCCGGTGCGGCCGACCCCTACGCCGCAGCCAAGGCCGGTTTTGCGCAGGCGAAAGCCGGCACCGCATCGGCCGCCGTTGCCGCTGGCGCGACCGATGGCGGCGCCTCCGCCGTGGTGCAGGCCTATCATGGCGGCCTGGTGCCGCCGTTCTGCAATGCCGCCGCGCGCGGCTTCTTCCAGCAGGTCACGGCATCCAATTTGTAAACCACAGGAACCTACTTTTGAAGCATCACAGGCAATTGGCCATCGCGGGACTTCTGGCGGCTTGCGCGGCAGCGCCATCCATGGCGCAGCAAAACACCGTCAAGCTCGGCATTTCCAATGTCCAGCCCCATTCCAGCGCCAGCGATGTCTCCGGGCCGTTCACCCCCGGGGGCATCAGCCTGGAAGTGCGCGACAGGGCGACACCGTTCGTCTCCTACACCCGCGAAATCAATGACCAGTGGGATGTGGAACTCGGACTCGGCATTCCGCCCAAGCATGACATTGTTCTGAAGATCAACAATGCCGCCCTGCCAGGCAGCGCGCAGGCCTTGTCCGGCCAGGTCGGCGCCACCATCCGGCAGGTGGCGCCCACCTTGTTTGTCAACTACAAGTTTCTTGAAAAAACCGGCGTGTTGCGGCCCTTCGTGGGCGCGGGCATCAACTACACGCGCTTTGACAAGACCCATTCGACGGCCGCCGGCGATGCGCTCAATGGCGGCCCGAGTTCGATTTCATTGAAGGATTCGGTCGGCCTGGCCCTGCAGGCGGGCGTCGCATGGCGGCTCAGCAACGCATGGTCGGTGTCGGCGTCGCTGGCAACGGCACGCGTCAAATCGAAAATCACCACCAACACGCTGGGCATCGAGCGCCGTGCGGACATCTCCTTCAAGCCCCGGGTGTTTACCGTGGCCATGGGCTATTCGTTCTGAACCTCAGGCTTCGACGGGGCCGGCGTGAGCGCAGGCGGGCGCGGCCATAATTCGCGGATGCACCTGCCACCCGAAATCACCCGCTGCCAGCACGCAGGCCATGAGGCGCTGCAACTGTCCACCCGCCACGGCACCGCAGTCATCGCGCTGCATGGCGCGCACCTGCTGTCGTGGATGCCGTCCGGCCAGCGCGAGGTCTTCTGGCTCTCCCCCCAATCGACGCCCGAACCTGCCGCGATTCGCGGCGGCGTGCCGGTATGCTGGCCGTGGTTCGCCAGGCAGGGCCGGCCCGCCGATGCGCTGCAGCACGGCCCGGTGCGCAACCTGCCGTGGCAAGTCAGCGCGGTGCATGCCAGCAGCGACGAGATGATCAGCCTGAGCCTGGAGCCCTGCGCGCAAGCCGCGCAGGACGCCGGCCTTGCCGCGCTGGCGCCGGGCCTGCAGGTCAGCCTGCGCATCACGCTCGGCGAAACGCTGAACCAGACGCTGCGCACGCGCAACCGGGGCCATGCCACTTTCGAACTGACGCAGGCGCTGCACAGTTATTTTGCGGTCAGCCATGCCACCCAGGTCGGCATCGACGGCCTGCTCGGCCTGCCCTACCTGGACAAGCTGCGCGGCATGACGGCGCACCTGCAGCAAACCCCGTTTGCGCTGGCGCTGGCCTGCGACCGCATCTACCATGCGCCCCCCCGGACGGACGAGCCGTTTGTGGGGCGCTACACGCTGACCGACCCGGCCTGGCAGCGCAGCCTGATTATCGAGACAGAAGGCAGCCGTTCGGTCGTGGTCTGGAACCCCGGCCAGGAAGGCGCATACGGCATCGCCGATGTGCCGAACGAGGGCTGGCCGGATTTTTTCTGCATCGAAGCGGCCAACGCCGGGCCGGATGTCATCACGCTGGCGCCGGGCGCAGAGCACCGGCTGGGCCAGACTTTAAGCATCCAATAAGCCATTTGCGCAGGCTGTACATGCGCTAGCAGCTATTTTTACGATAGCAAATTTCGCTTCTTCCAGTCCAGCCGGGTCAGCCCACCCACCGGCGCGCGTTGTGCCACAGCTGCATCCACGGGCTGGGCTGGCTCTTGTCCAGGCTCGTCCAGCTCATCTGCACATTGCGAAACACCCGCTCGGGGTGCGGCATCATCGCGGTGAAGCGGCCATCCGCCGTGGTGACGGCCGTCAGGCCGCCGGCGCTGCCGTTCGGATTGGCTGGATAGGCTTCGGTCGGCTGGCCGTGGTTGTCGGTGAAGCGCATAGCCGCAATCGCGGCTGATGCATCCCCCCGGCGGGCAAAATTGGCATAGCCTTCGCCATGCGCCACGGCAATCGGTAGGCGCATGCCGGCCATGCCGGCAAAGAACAGGCTGGGCGACTTCAACACCTCGACCATCGACAACCTCGCCTCGAAGCGCTCGCTGCGGTTGGCGGTGAAGCGAGGCCAGGCCTCGGCGCCCGGAATGATGTCGGCCAGTTCGGCAAACATCTGGCAGCCATTGCACACGCCCAGCCCGAAGGTGTCGGTGCGGCCGAAGAAACCGCTGAACTGGTCGGCCAGAAGTGGGTTGAAGGTGATGGACCGCGCCCAGCCGATGCCCGCGCCCAGCGTGTCGCCGTAGCTAAAACCCCCGCAGGCGACGACGCCGGCAAAATCGGCCAGCCGGGCGCGGCCGGTCTGGAGGTCGGTCATGTGAACGTCGATGGCCTCGAAGCCCGCCTGCGTGAAAGCGTAAGCCATTTCCACATGCGAATTCACGCCCTGTTCGCGCAAGACTGCCACTTTTGGGCGGGACAGCATCAAGGCTGGGGGTGAAAGCGGGGCCGGAGCCGGGGAGCCCTCACCCCTGCCCTCTCCCAGAGGGAGAGGGAGAAAACCCGCAGGGAACAAGTCAGCAGACTCGGGGATAAACACATGCAGGCCCGGATCGGCCGGGTCGCCGGCAGCGGCATGCTCGGCATCGGCGCCGGCCGGGTTGTCGCGCTGCTGGCAGATCTTCCAGCTCACGGCGTCCCAGACCTGGTGCAGGTCCTGCAGCGCGGCCTTGAAGACGGTTTTGGTGTCGCGCCAGACCCGGACCTCGCCCTTGCCGACGTCCAGCGACGCATGCGCCGGCCGCGTCTTGCCGATGAAATGGCTGAACCTGGACAGGCCATGCGCACGCAGCGTCTGCATCACCTCATTGCGCGCGTCGGTCCGCACCTGGATCACGGCGCCCAGCTCTTCATTGAACAGGGCCTTGAGCGTCAGCTCGTCGCGGCGGCCGCTGACCTGCGACGCCCAGTTCTTGCTGTCGCCCATCTCCATGCGGCTGTCGCTGATGCCGTCGCCCTCGACCAGCAGCATGTCGATGTTGATCGACACGCCGACATGGCCGGCAAAGGCCATTTCGCAGGCGGTGGCGAACAGGCCGCCGTCGCTGCGGTCGTGGTAGGCCATGATCTGCCCCTGCGCGCGCAATTCGTTGACAGCGTTCACCAAGTTGACGAGGTCTTGCGGGTCGTCGAGGTCGGGCACTGCGCCGTGTTCCAGATTGAGCGTTTGCGCCAGGATGGAGCCGCCCATGCGCTTTTGCCCCTTGCCCAGGTCGATCAGGATCAGGGTGGTGTCGGC
>JAQGMN010000265.1 GCA_028292345.1 Polaromonas sp.
CTGGTCAAGGCGCCCAAGAAGTTTGACGTGGTGGTGACGGGCAACATGTTCGGCGACATTTTGTCGGACGCCGCCGCCATGCTGACCGGCTCCATCGGCATGCTGCCCTCGGCCAGCCTGAACAGCAAGAACCAGGGCCTGTACGAGCCCAGCCACGGCAGCGCGCCCGACATTGCCGGCAAGGGCGTGGCCAATCCGCTGGCGACCATTTTGAGCGCGGCCATGATGCTGCGCTTCAGCCTGAACCAGCCCGAAGCGGCTGCGCGCATCGAGAAAGCCGTCGACCAGGTGCTGAGCCAGGGCCTGCGCACGCCCGACATCCACAGCCAAGGCACCACCCGGGTCGGCACAGTGGAAATGGGCGACGCGGTCGTCAAGGCGCTTGGATAACCCGGTGTCCCGTCGAGTCCCTGCCTGCCCGCTTGTCAGCCAGGCCAAAGGCAGGCATCGTTACAATATGAGAATGTGTAAAAGCCTGACTCCAGTCGCCCCTGCAGCCGCCTTGCGGACCGGCCATGGCGACCGGGCTTTTGCCCAGACCACCCCAACGACCACCATTAAAGGCTGACAAGCCCGGTTCGTCGTGCCCGCCGGCCCGATGAGCCGGACCCAAAAGCCGAATTTTTTCGTACTTTTCCAAGGGCAATCATGAAACTCACAGGCAATCTCACAGGACTCGTCGGCTGGCGCGGCATGGTTGGCTCGGTGCTGATCGACCGCATGCAGGCCGAAGGCGACTTCGAGCTGATCGAACCGGTGTTCTTCTCGACCTCGAATGCCGGCGGCCAAGCTCCGGCGCAGGCGAAGAACGAAACCACCCTGCAGGACGCCTTCGACATCGAGGCCCTCAAGAAGTGCGACATCATCATCACCGCCCAGGGCGGCGACTACACGGCCGAGGTGTTTCCCAAGCTGCGCGCCGCCGGCTGGACCGGCCACTGGATTGACGCCGCGTCAACGCTGCGCATGAACGACGACGCGGTCATCGTGCTGGACCCGGTCAACCTGTCCGTCATCCAGAACGCGCTGGCCAGGGGCGGCAACAACTGGGTTGGCGGCAACTGCACCGTGAGCTGCATGCTGATGGGCGTGGGCGCGCTGTACAAGGCCGGCCTCGTCGAATGGATGACAGCCATGACCTATCAGGCTGCGTCGGGCGGCGGTGCGCAGCACATGCGCGAACTGCTCACGCAGTTCGGCACGATCAACGGCGAAGTGCGTGCGTTGCTCGATGACCCGAAGTCCGCGATTCTCGAGATCGATCGCAAGGTTCTCGCGAAGCAGAAGGCGATGACCGCAAGCGAGACAGCCAACTTCGGCGTTCCGCTCGGCGGCAGTCTCATCCCTTGGATCGACAAGGATCTCGGCGATGGCATGAGCAAGGAAGAGTGGAAGGGCGGCGCGGAAACCAACAAGATCCTGGGTCAGGGAGCGGGCTTCGGGACGCCATCGACGCCGGTCGACGGATTCTGCGTCCGCATCGGCGCCATGCGCTGCCACAGTCAGGCTCTGACCTTCAAGCTCAAGAATGATGTGCCGGTCGCGGACATCGAAGCGATGATCGCGGCAGACAACGCATGGGTGAAGGTCGTGCCCAACAACAAGGAAGCGACGTTGAAGGATCTCACGCCAGTGACCGTGACCGGAACGATGACGATTCCGGTCGGACGCGTGCGCAAGCTGGCAATGGGCCCAGAATACGTCGGAGCCTTCACCATCGGCGACCAATTGCTCTGGGGCGCAGCAGAACCCTTGCGGCGCATGCTGCGCATTCTGCTGGAGGCCTGAAAAAGCTATCGTGCGGCGCGGGAGCCGGTTTGTTGCCCCATCACAACGAACCTGGCCTACCGAAGTTGGTACGCACTGGGTAGATAAGGCCTGTTGCCTTGTCAGTGCCGGATGATGGTGTTAACGTCCTCTTACACTTTGGGCCGAGCTGCCCTTCTACCAGCATGACACGACAAACGTTGCCTGCGGCCCGCGCTTCGGCCACCTGCTTGACCAAGACTTTTTCCGGTCGAGGTCAGCTCTCTCTCATCAGTGCAGCCGTTGCCGTGACATTGGGCGCTTTCAGCGTCGACGCGGCCGCACTGGCACTCGGCCGACTCAACGTTCAATCCGCGCTTGGCGAGCCACTTCGTGCCGAAATCGAAGTCACCGAGATCAGCGCGGCGGAAGCCGACGGCCTCAAGGTGAATATCGCGTCGTCCGACGCGTTTCGTGCTGCCGGAGTTCCGTACAACGCAGCCTTGGGCGACGTCCGCGTCTCCCTCCAGCGGCGAGCGAACGGCGTATATGTCGTCCGTCTGACCATCATTCGACTCATCAGCGAACCCTTCGTAGATCTTCTGCTCGAGGCCAACTGGAATTCAGGCCGCATCGTTCGCGACTACACCGTCTTGCTCGATCCTCCGAGCAGCCGACAAGCAGCGGCACCCATCGCGCCCACCGCGCCGCAGATGAGTCCGGTACCGCAGCCGCGCACGGCGCCTGCCGTCGTGCAGGCGCCGGCCCGCCGTCAACGCGCTGCCGCCAGCCCGGTCGTGCCGGCCGAACCGGCTGCGGCTCGCGCGACGGGTTCCGACCAGCAAGTCACGGTGCAAGCGGGCGATACAGCAAGCAAGATTGCTGGCGCGAACAAGCCCGCCGATGTGTCGCACGACCAAATGCTGGTCGC
>JAQGMN010000276.1 GCA_028292345.1 Polaromonas sp.
TCACGGCATTTGACATTCAAGACGGCAGCTTCACCGGCGCTGGCAACCAGGTTCTGACCAACTTCAGCTGCTGTGGCGGCTCCGACGGCTTCGAAATGGCCAATACGCTGATCTTCAGCTACACCAACGCAACGCTGTACCCGTCGGGACAGTACACCGGCCGGGTGACCTACACCGCGTCCACGCCATGACGCCATTGCAGCGCTTTCCATCGGCCGGCCTGCGACGATGGGCCAGTGCGGCACTGTGGTTCCTGACGCTGTGGGCCACCGGCACTTGTGCCGCCGACCGGCTCGACGACAGCGCCTCGCCGCGCAGCCGCGTCCAGGCCGCCTCGGTCATGAGCGATGAAGGCCGGCCTCTGGCCGACAGCCTGGCGCCCACGCGCGCCATCGTCAGGGTCGGGCAGGTGGACTACAAGCTCGCCACCGCCCGCTACCTGGGCAGGCAGGCGCGTATTTACCATGTCATTCCCGCCGTCATCTCCGGCCTGCGCTCCCCGATGGGCCTGCAGGTCCAGTGGCGGGGGCTGGCCGGATTTGCCAGCGGCAGCGCGCGGCCCGGCGAGCGCAGCCTGGTCTGGAGCGGCCGCATCACCGAAGCCTTCATGACGGCGACGCTGGACCTTTCCATGCAGATCGATTTGCGCGCCGTGCAACTGCCGGCCAGCGGCAATTTCGGTGTTGAGTCTTATTTTGAAATTGAAGCCACCCCATGACCCCGACCTTTGCCCCCGCCCTGCGCTTTTTTGTGGGCGCCTTGCTGGCCCTTTCGGGCACCACGGCCAGTCACTTGGCGCAGGCCGCCTCCTTCGAAGTGGCGATTGCGCCGTCGCGTTTCGAGATTTCCGGCAAGAGCGCGCAACGCGTGGGCCAGTCGCTCACCATTTACAACCTGGGCGCCAGCGCCAGCGAAGTGTCGGTGCGCACCATCGACTGGACCTATTCACCCGACGGCCAGATCGGCTACGTCGATGAATTGCTGCCCGGCAGCTGCCGGCCCTGGGTCACGCTGGAGCGCAAGGCCCTCAGGATTGCGGCCAACAGCAAGGCCAGCTTCCGGTTTCAGATCGATGTGCCGGACGACGCGCCGCGCACCGAATGCCGCTTCATGCTGGCCATCGAAGGCGTGGAGCCCGCCACCCGGGCCCTGATCCAGGACGGCGGCGCGAGCATGAGCCTGCCGGTCAGCGGACGCATTGCAGTCGCCGTCTATCTGGCGGTCAACGGCGCCGAGTCGAAGCTTGAAATGAAGGAACTAGCCGTGCGCCAGGTCCAGGGCAAGCCGGCCCCGGTCGTGGTGGTGACCAACAACGGCGATGCCCACGGGCGGCTCGACGGCAGCCTGGACGCGATCAACGGCGACCGTCAGGAGTTCGAACTGGTGCCCGAAGGCACACCCGTCATGCCCGGCCAGACCCGCACCCTGGCGCTGACGGTCAAGCGAGAGCCGGGCGACAAGCCGGTCGAGCTGGTGTTTCCCCTGAAGGCGCGCGGCATCCTGGACTGGGAAAAAGGCAGCTTTCGGGTGGATGCGCAATTCAAATGAAACGGCCAGCCCCTGCACCCGACCCCCTCCGCCGTACGGCCGGAGTGGCCGCGCTGTGGCTTGCAGGAATCGCGGCAGCATCAGTGGCCCATGCCGAAGAGACCACCGACAGAGCGCCTGCGTCCAACCCCAACCGGGCGGTGTCGACCAGCGCGCGGCTGGACTTCACCATCAATATCGGCAAGTTTCTTTTTTTTCGTGTGGGTACGGGCGCGTTTCCCACCGCCAGCGCCACCGTGGACACGGTGACCTTCAACACCACGCCCAGCATTCCCGGCGTGCCCACCGCGCCGGTCAACGGCAACAGCACGGTGGCCGGCTGGAACAAGACCGGGCCGACCTTCACCGCGCCCGGCACCGTGCTGCCCGTCGAGGTGCGCAGCAATGCAGGCCCGGTCAGCCTGCGGGCCACGGCCACCACCTTGCTGACCAGCGGCGCCAACAGCATTCCCTTGTCCAGCGTGGTGATCAGCTCCAGCGACGCCAACCTGCCAGCGCCGCTGGTGCCCGACACCGGCACCGGCGCGGCCGTGGCCGTGGCCGGAACGGCGTTTTCCAATCTGGTGACGGTGCGCTCTGCCAACTGGACCTTCGCTTATGTCAACGCCGCCAGCCCTGCCGCCGGCAACTACACCGGCCAGATCACCTTTACCGCGTCGGCACCTTGAGCGCCCTGGGTCGTCCGCCGCCCTGAACGACCGGCCAGAGGGAGGCGCGCCTATTGAGCGCAGGCGGGTTCAGGCCGTGCCCAGCCAGCGCACCAGCTGCGCCCCCACCTCCGGCCGCGTCAACAGTTCCATGTGGTTCATGCCCTGCGCAATCCACTGGTTCTGCGGCGCAAACGACAGGCAGCGGCCGGGCGATTCGTGCCGGCCCAGCGCGCTGTCCAGCGGCACCAGCCCGTCGCCGATCATTTTTTCGCCCAAGGCCTGCCGGAGCGGCATCAACGGACCGGCGCCGTGCAGCACGGTGGTCGCGGCCACGGCGTAGCAGGCCACGCCGGCCGGCAGCGGCAGCGCCTGGCGCGCATCGAGGGCGCTGTCAAAGCGGCCGGCACCCTGCCAGTCGGCTTGCAGCACATTGCCATGGCGCAGGTCGGTGATGCCGGCGCTGCGGATCTGGCCGATTTGGGCGAAGGGACGGGTGACGGCCAGCCTGCCCAGCAGCTGATCGACCCAGTGGCCGACGCGCTCCAGCGGCGCGCCATGGTGCGGCGTGCCCAGGAACACCAGTCGCCTGAGCCGCGCCGGCCAGAGATGGCCAGCCTGCGCGGCCTGGGCAACGGCGCTGCGCGCCAGCAGGCCGCCCATGCTGTGCCCCAGCAGCGTCAGTTCTTCCACCGGCTGCGGCCAGGCGGCAAGCAGTTGCTCCAGCAGTTCGGCCAGCTGCGCGCCATTGACTGACACATGCAGGCCGCTGTTGTAGTGCAGGTACACCGGGGTGTAGCCGAGCTGGTCGGCCAGCAGCAGGCCGTGGTCATGCGCCGGATGGAGCGGGCGCGCGGCGCTGTGCGTGCGCCACTGCAGGTCGTTCATGCACAGGCCGTGCAGCAGCACCAGCACCTTGCCGGTGGCCCCGGGCAGGCGCTGCGCCAGCGCGGATTTGTCCATGACCAAGGCCTGGCCTTCATGGCGCAGCCGCATGCGGACGGCCAGCGGATTGGCACTGCCCTGCAAGTGGTCGCCCAGCACGCCGTTGAGTGCGGCCAGCATCGCTTCACGCCGCCGCGACGAGGGCTTTTCAGCGGCCAGCGGCACCAGGCCTGAAAGCACGGCATTGACCGTGCCGCCAGCCAGCCGCGTGACGCCCTTGATGCCGCCGTACACCAGGCCGGTGATGCCCAGCGGCTTGACGCCCGAGCGGCCCGGCGTAGCGTCGATGAATTTGTCCCCTTGCGGGCCAAAAAAAGAAGCTACCCCCTTGTACGCGCTGCCCTGCACCTTCTCGGCCAGTCCGGTCACGCCGAGCGTGGCTTGCGTGGCGAGTTGCGCCAGCCCCTGGATGTCGGAGATGTGCAGGTAGCCGGGCAGTCGCGCAAAACGGACTCTGGCCTGTGTGGCGGCTGGGGAGGTGGGCATGCGCCGATTGTGCGGAGTTTGGAGCGCTTGCGCCAGTGCCCCGCGATGCACCGCAGCCTGCTACTGATTCAATAGCTGCTCGCGCATGCACCGCATGCGCAAAAGGCGAATTTGGCTTAATAAGTCCGCTCAGAACTGCTCGTGCGGCGCCAGGTAGCGCCACTGGCCGATCGGCAGGTGGCCCAGGTTGACGCGGCCGATGCGCACGCGCTTGAGGCCTGTCACGAACAGCCCGACCTGCTCGCACATGCGGCGGATCTGGCGCTTCTTGCCTTCCTTGAGCACGAAGCGCAGCTGCTCGGGGTTTTGCCAGCTGACCTGCGCCGGTCGAAGCGGCTGGCCGTCCAGGC
>JAQGMN010000309.1 GCA_028292345.1 Polaromonas sp.
CTTGTCGCCGGCCGTGGCCAGCGTGCCCTGCGCCCGGGCCTGTGTCGCGGCAATGAGCGGCAGCACCAGGGCTTCGCGGTCGAACGCGGCGACCTTGTCGCAGGCCGCCTCGACCGACATCGACTGCCAGAAAGCCGCCGTGCTGCGCGCCACGTCGACCGTGGCGCGGCGCAGCAGCCAGCCCTTCCACAAAATGACGATCCAGCTGGCCACCGACATGGCCAGCAGCAGCGCCGCGACCGCCTGGCTGACGAGACCGCCTTGCGTGATGAGGGCCAGCAGACTCATGCCTGCATCACTTCAGATTGAGCACATCGAACATGTCAAACAGGCCGCTCGCCTGGCCGCTCAGGAAACGGGCGGCGCGCAGACTGCCCTGGGCATAGGTGGCGCGGCTGGAGGACTTGTGGCTGATCTCGATGCGCTCGCCGATGCCGGCAAACAGCACCGTGTGGTCACCGACGATGTCGCCGCCGCGGATGGTGGCAAAGCCGATGCTCGACGGGTCGCGCTCGCCGGTCACGCCTTCGCGTGCATAGACGGCGCAGTCCCTGAGGTCGCGGCCGAGCGCGCCGGCAATCACTTCGCCCATCTTGAGCGCGGTGCCCGAGGGCGCATCGACCTTGTGGCGGTGATGGGCCTCGATGATTTCGATGTCATAGCCCGTGGACAGCGCCCTGGCCGCCATTTCCAGCAGCTTGAGCGTGACATTGACGCCCACGCTCATGTTGGGCGCCATGACAATCGCGATGTCCCTGGAGGCTTCCAGGATTTGTGCCTTCTGGGCATCTGAAAATCCCGTCGTTCCAATGACCAGCTTGACGCCCAGTTCACGGCAGGCGGCCAGGTGGGCCAGCGTGCCTTCAGGCCGGGTGAAGTCGATCAGCACCCGTGACGCCTTCAGTCCTTCGCGAAGGTCCGACTGAATAAGAATGCCGCTGGAATGGCCGGAAAACGCGCAGGCGTCGTGGCCGACGGCGGAACTGGACGCCACATCCAGCGCGCCCGTCAACACGCAGTCTGCGCTGGAATTCACCGCCTCGATCAGCATGTGGCCCATGCGGCCGCTGGCGCCGGCAATGGCAATCCTGTGCGGGCAGTCTTGCCCCAAGACGCCCGCGCTCATTGCCTGGGGCTTTCAAGCGGCGGATAGACCGTGGTCGATGGACCGGCCGGCACATTGGCTGCATCGGCCTGCGCGCCTGGACTGTTCCTGGAAACCGATGACTTTTCCGCCGCCTTGAGTTGCTCCTCGCTGGCTTGCAGCACGGGCACCTTGCCCAGCACCCGCTTGTTGCTCAGCGTGGAGATGAACTCGGCTTCGCTGGGCATGCTGTCGCCCGAAAAACGTTCCAGCAGGTCGCCCTTGAAGAAGACGGTGTACTTGAACGCCTGGGGCTCGACGCCCTGGCGCTTGAGCGTGAAGACGTAATCCCACCGGTCCGCATGGAACAAGCTGGTCAGCAGCGGCGTGCCCAGCACGGCCCTGACCTGGTCGCGCGTCATGCCGGCCTGGAGTTGCTCGACCTGCTCGCGGGAGACAAAGTTGCCCTGGATGACATCGACCTTGTAAGGCGTGATCCAGTTGACGGGGTTGACCGAACTGCTGCTCATCGTGCCGCTGCTGCACGACGCCAGCACCCCGCAAGCCACGGCAACAAGGATTTTTAGAATGCGGGAATGAGGATTTGCAGGCAGGGCGGACATAGTGGAAGGTGTAGCGATATGATCAAACATTGTAGCGGCTGGGTGCTTTCAGACCTGTTTTCAGGCCGTGCGGGACAGCCCCCCCTTTCCCGAAAAGTTTCCAGAGAGATTCCCATGAGCAACATTGACGAGCTGAAAAACACCGGCCTGAAGGCCACCCTGCCGCGACTGAAAATACTGGAAATCTTTCAGGCCGGCAAGCAGCGCCACATGACGGCCGAGGATGTTTTCAGGGTATTGCTGGAAGAACGCTCGGACATCGGGCTGGCCACGGTGTACCGGGTGCTGATGCAGTTCGAGCAGGCCGGACTGCTCAACCGCAGCAATTTCGAATCGGGCAAGGCGGTGTACGAGATCAATGAAGGCCAGCACCATGACCATCTGGTCTGCCTCGATTGCGGCAGGGTCGAGGAGTTCTACGACGCCGAGATCGAGAAGCGGCAGCATGCCGTGGCTGAACTCAAGGGTTTTGCCATCGCCGATCATTCGCTGTCGATCTATGCCAACTGCACCAAGTCCGACTGCCCCAACCGGTCGGCTGCACCTGCGCGGCACCATCACCATTCCTGATTTTCATCCGCTCATCCCGTATCAGTTCAAAAGGCAAGGAGATCGGCCAGGCGCGGCGGCTTTGCCACAGCGCAAGCCCCGGCCGTGGAACCGGCTCAGGCGGGCCGCAGGCGGGACAGCCCCCTCGGGGGGCAGCGAATCCCACGAAGCGGGGAGCGTGGGGGCTTAATCATCCTGTTCCATGGCGCGGCGGTGGCGCTCGACAAATTCCTGGTAGGTGTTGATGCCGCGCAACTGCAAGATGGCATTGCGCACGGCGGCCTCGACCAGCACGGCGATATTGCGACCGGCTTCCACCTGGATGATGACCTTGCGCACCGGAACGCCCAGCACATCCTGCGTCAATGGCTCATAGGGAATGCGCTCGTAGTCGCGCTCCAGCGTTTCGCGCCGCACCAGGTGCACGATCATTTTCAGGCGCATCTTGCGGCGCACCGCCGTTTCGCCAAAAATCGCCTTGATGTCGAGCAGGCCGATGCCGCGCACTTCAAGCAGGTTTTGCAGCAGGTCGGGGCAACGCCCTTCGATGGCGGTCTGGTTGATCCGGAACAGGTCAATGGCGTCGTCGGCCACCAGGCCATGGCCGCGAGAGATCAGTTCGAGCCCCAGTTCGCTTTTGCCGAGCCCCGACTCGCCGGTGATCATCACGCCCATGCCCAGGATGTCCATGAACACGCCGTGCATCGAGGTGCGTTCGGCAAAATGCCGGGACAGGTAAGCCCGCAGCACATCGATGACGAAAGCGGCGGACTCGGGGGTGGCGAACATCGGCAACTGGGCGCGCTCGCACATCGACAGCAGCGTGTCGGGCGCCGTCTGGCCGTCAGCCACCACCAGCACCGGCGGCTCCAGCGTGATGATGCGTGAAATCCGGCGGGCGCCATCCTCGGGGCTCACGTGCGCAAGGTAGGCGACCTCGCGCTCGCCCAGAATCTGCACGCGATAGGGATGGATGTAGTTGAGGTAGCCGACGAGGTCGGCGCCGGAGCGCGCCTGGCTGACAGCCACTTCGTCAAAACGCCGTTCAGAGGCCCCCAGGCCGGCGACCCACTCCCATTTCAATGAGGCGCGGTGGTCTTCGAACAGGACATCCGCGCTGACGACGGTGGGCTTCATGCCGACCTGGACAGCAGAAACCGGCAGCTCATGGACTGACTTCGTGGGCAGACTGCCACGAGGCGATCAGCTGGTGCAGGGCCGCTGCATTGGCGCTGGTCTTGAGTTGCTCGCGCAGATTGCTGTCGCTCAGCAATTCGGCAATTTCCGACAGTATTTCGAGGTGTTTTTGCGTTGCGGCTTCAGGAACCAGCAAAAAAACCAGCAGGTTGACCGCCATCTCATCCGGTGCGTCAAATCCGATCGGCGTCTGAAGCTGGAAAATCGCGGCCATCGGGGTTTTCAGCCCCTTGATGCGGCCATGCGGAATGGCCACCCCGTGGCCCAGCCCGGTGGAGCCCAGCCGTTCGCGGGCAAAAAGGCTGTCGGTGATGAGTGCGCGGTTCAAGCCATGAAGGTTTTCGAACAGCAGCCCGGCTTCTTCAAACGCACGCTTCTTGCTGGTCGCCTCGACGCGGACCAGCACTTGGGTAGGGGGCAGAATTTGCGAAAGACGATTCATAACGCTCTTTTTAATCGGCGGATTATGCACTTTACAGTGGAATGATTGAAAAAGAGATAAAAAAAGGCCGTCTGCCATGGCAAACGACCTTTCATGCAACACCTTGGAACCCAGCGCTGGATGCGGACAGGCCACTTGCATCCCAGACTTGCGGCGGAAGTGCGCTTAACACGCCATGCGCTGGCCCATAAAAGCCAATTGGAGAAAGAAAAAAGGTTGATTCAGGCTTCTGCACGCTTTGCGCAGGCATGCCCATGGTCCTGTACCTTGGCTTTGTAGCGGCCGACTTGCCGGTCGAGCTTGTCCGCCAGTTCATCAACAGCAGCGTATAGATCAGCGTGCGAGCTTTCGGCGAAGAGATCGCGGCCCTTGACATGCACATTGCATTCAGCCCTCTGGCGTTTTTCCTTCTCTGTCATGTTGTCCACTGCCAGTATCACTCTGACATCAACCACCTGGTCGAAATGTCGGGTAATGCGATCCAGCTTGCTCATTACATAGCCGCGAAGTGCTGGGGTGACCTCAAGGTGGTGACCGCTGATCGTCAAGTTCATACAGAGACTCCTATTCCAAAAAGTTGGAACTGGTTGAAAAACGCTGCCAAACGCGTCAGGAAAGGCAGCACCCGGAACATGCTCTTGACTTCACTATGCCCGCTACCACCGGCAATTGCAAGTCGATGCCCTGACCAAAGGAGGGTAGCCTTATAACCCCGCCTGCGCTCCAAATGCGCCGAAAATTCGCCAATTGGCCGTACTTTGCTGCCAACGCCCAGATAAGAAAAATTTGCACTGCAGCTCCATCCATATTTTTTAAGTTACAAATGTTATAAATTTGTTAATAAAAGTGAATGGCGGATTGTCTCAACAAACCGGCCAGTCAAGAACCTTCCTTCCCGGTTCGCCTGCAGCAGTTTGTTTTTGCACTTCGTCCCAGAGGATGCAGACGGATGATTTTTTGCCGTCGCCACCGTCCATGGAGCAGCCGTTTCTGCGGTAGATAGTTGACATGTGCAGTGCCATAATCGCGGCTTATTGACTATGGAGACATCCTTGGAAAGCAGTCCCAGTCGGCCGCTTTCAACACCGCAGACTGACGCCAGGTAAGGCGTGGCAGCGGGTTGAAAGCGAGGCCTTCATTCCTACAACCCGCACCTGTGCCAAGGTTCAATCACGCCTTGGGCAGGTTCATGCCCATCGAAAAAGCCGTCTGTCATGCTCAATATCTTTACGCTCGCCAATGGCCGGCTTTTCCAGGAAGAAATCGAATCCCTGGAAGAACTTTCCCGGTTTCAGCCCATCTGGGTGGACCTGGAGTCCCCCACGCTTGAAGAAAAACGCTGGATCAAGCAGTATTACGGCCTGTCGATTCCTGAAGACGCGATGGACGAGGACATTGAGGAGTCTGCGCGGTTTTACGAAGAAGACAACGGCGAGTTGCACATCCGTTCGGACTTTCTGATTGCCGACGAAGACGAGCCCCGCACGGTGCGCGTGGCCTTCATCCTCAACCTGGTCAATGACGACCTGAAGAG
>JAQGMN010000311.1 GCA_028292345.1 Polaromonas sp.
ATGACCTTGTCGCCGTTGGACAGGGTGACGCCGCCCTGGTTGCGGATCGCGATGATCGAGCGGATCAAGTGCTGGTTCATGCCCATGCGTCCGGTGACGCCGTGCATGATGATGCCGAGTTGCTGTAAGGCCATGAGGATTCCTTTGGGTGCGGTGGTGTGGAGGATGGGGGCGTGCGGCGGCTGCGCCCGCTTCCCGTTCAGGGAACAGGCCCGCGCCGCTGGGGGGCGCTCGCCGCATCTTTGAGGGGTCCTGAATCAGGGGGTCGGCTGCAAGCCGGCGGCTTTCACCAGCCTGGCATTGCTGGCGATTTCTTCCTTGATGTAGGCATCGAACTGCTCGGGCTTCATCGTCCACGGGTCGGCGCCGAGCTTGTCGAAGCGTTCCCTGACCTCTGGCGACGCCAGCGCCTTGACCACTTCGTCATGCAGCCGGTTGACGATGGCGCGCGGCGTCTTGCCAGGCGCCATCATGCCGATCCAGAAGTTGAATTCGGAGCCGGGAACGCCGGCCTCGGCCGTGGTCGGCACATCGGGCAGGGCGCTGGCGCGCCTGGGCGAGCCGACCGCCAGCGCCAGCAGCTGGCCTTCCTTGATCTGGCCGATCACCGGGGCAATCGGCGAGAAGTAGTAGTCCACCCGGCCGGACAGCACTTCGGTCACGGCTTCGGCCGAGCCCTTGAAGGGAATGTTGGTGGCCTGGATGTTGGCGGCCACCCGGAACTTCTCGGCATTCAGGTGGGTCGCGCTGCCCTGGCCGGCCGAGGCATAGTTGAGCGCGCCCGGCCGGGCCCTGGCGGCGGCCAGCAGGTCCTTCAGGGTCCGGAGGTTCTTGGACGGCGAGATCACCAGCACATTGGGCACCGCTGAAATCGGCGTCACGCCGGCAAAGTCGGCCACGGTGTCGAAGGGCAGCTTGCTGAAGGTCGAGGGGCTGACGGTGTGCGACGACGAATGGATCATCAATGTGTAGCCGTCCGGCGCGGCGGCGGCCACTGCCTGCTGGCCGATGGTGCCGCTGGCGCCGCCCCGGTTGTCGATGACCAGCGTCTGGCCCAGGCCGACGCTCATCTTGTCGGCAATCGCCCGGGCCATGATGTCGGTGGTGCTGCCCGCCGCAAACGGCACGATGACGCGGATGGGCTTGGTCGGCCAGGCGGCCTGGGCGCTGGCGGCCAGCGGCGACAACGCCCCCAGGCAGGAAACCGCAGACAGGGCGGCCAGGGTGGCGCGGCGGGTGAATTTCATGTTGTCTCCTGGGGTGGGGTCTGTGCCCCGGTTTGTTAATTAACCAATGGGTGAATTATATAAACCGTTCACGAAAAAAGCAAGACCGCAGAAAAAACGCGTTTCAGCTGGTCAGCACATAGCCCAGGATCACGTCGGTCATGTGCGACAGCCGCTCGTTGCGCGCCTTGGGCGACATCAGGTCGCGCCCGAAGATGGCCGACAGCGTGTGGTTGTTCGACAGGTAGAAGTAGGCCAGCCCGGCGATCGAGATGTAGAGCTGCATCGGGTCCACGCCGCCGCGGAACTGGCCTTCGGCGCGGCCGCGCTCCAGGACTTCGCGTAGCGTCTGGATCAGCGGCGAGTTCATCTCCAGCACCCGTTCGGACTTGCCCAGGTGGCGCGCCTGGTGCAGGTTGGCGCTGTTGAGCAGGGTGATGAACTCGGGGTGGTCGATGTAGTAGGCCCAGGTGAACTCGACCAGCCGGCGGATGCTCTCGACCGGGTTCAGGTCGGTCAGGTGCAGCTGCTGCTCGGCCTGCCGGATACCGGCATAGCTGTGTTCGAGCACCGCCCGGAACAAAGCGTCCTTGCTGCCGAAGTAATAGTAGATCAGCCGCTTGTTGACGCCGGCCCGCTCGGCGATGCGGTCCATCCTTGCGCCGCCCAGCCCGTGCTCGGCGAACTCGTCCCTGGAAGCCAGCAGGATGGCCTGCTGCGAACGGTCGGCATCCCGGGAGCGGGGTTCGGACGGTGTCTCGATTTCAACGGTCATGGCTGTAATTTAACTAAATGGTGAATTAATGCAAGTTCTGTCACGGCTTCGTCGTGGGGCCTGGTCCTGCGGGTGCGGCTAGCGTAACCCCGCCATGAAGCGGCCGGCGACCCGGCCGCGCCTGGCATTGACCGGATTCATCGCATTCGTTCCGGCAAACGCGGGGGCTGCGCGCCCGCTCGGCACGGCACAATCAGGCGCATGACTTCACAACTTGCCGGCCACCTACTTGTCGATTGCCTCCTGGCCCAGGGCGTCACCCATGCATTCGGCGTGCCGGGCGAAAGCTACCTTGCGGTGCTCGACGGCCTGCATGCCCGGCAGGACCGCATCCGCTTCATCACCTGCCGCCAGGAAGGCGGCGCGGCCTTCATGGCCGAGGCGCACGGCAAGCTCACCGGCCGCCCCGGCGTCTGCATGGTCACGCGCGGGCCGGGCGCGACCAATGCCTCCATCGGCGTGCACACCGCCTTCCAGGATTCGACGCCGATGGTGCTGCTGGTCGGCGACGTGGCCAGCGACTGCCGCGACCGCGAGGCTTTCCAGGAAGTGGACTATTCGAGCTTTTTCGGCCCGAGCACCAAGGGATTCGCCAAGCGCGTCGAGCGCATCGACGAGGCCGACCGGATTCCCGAATACGTCGCCCGCGCCTTCGCCACGGCGATGAACGGCCGTCCTGGCCCGGTGGTGCTGGTGCTGCCCGAGGACATGCTGACCCGCATGACCGCCGCCCAGCCGCTGCCCAGGGTCGAGGCGGTGCAATCGTGGAGCGACCCCGGCGCGCTGCGCACCCTGCGCGAAATGCTGCTGGCAGCCAGGCAGCCGCTGGTCATCGCCGGCGGCGGCGGCTGGACGCCGCAGTCGGCCCAGGCGCTGCAGCGCTTTGCCGAGAACTGGAAGCTCCCGGTGGGCAACGCCTTTCGCTTCCAGGACACGTTTGACAACCACCATCCGCTGTATGCAGGCGATGTCGGCATCGGCCTGAGCCCGAAGCTGGCCGCGCGCGTCAAGGCCAGCGACCTGGTCATCGCCATCGGCCCGCGCCTAGGCGAGATGACCACCGGCAACTACACGCTGATCGAGGCGCCCCGGCCCCAGCAAAAGCTGGTGCACATCCACGCCAGCGCCGAGGAACTCAACCGCGTGTTCCAGGCCGACCTGGCGATCAACGCCACCATGAACGCCGCCGCCCGCTCGCTGGAAGTCCTGACCGCGCCGGTCGATCTGCCGTGGGAAGCCTGGACCGCGTCGGCCAACGAAGACTACCTGGCCAACCTGGCGCCGCAGGCTTTGCCGGGCGACATCGACATGCCCGCCATCGTCGGCCTGCTGCAGCGGCATCTGCCGCCGGATGCGGTGCTGACCAACGGCGCCGGGAATTTCGCGAGCTGGGTTCACCGCTTCTTCAAGCACCACGGGCTGGTCAAGGGGCACAAGACGCAGCTGGCGCCCACGGTCGGCGCGATGGGCTACGGCGTTCCGGCCGGCATTGCCGCCGCCATCACGACCGGGCGCGTGGCCTTCACGATCGCCGGCGACGGCGACTTCCTGATGAACGGGCAGGAGCTGGCGACCGCCGTGCAGCACGGCGCCAAAAGCATCATCGTGCTGCTCAACAACGGCATGTACGGCACCATCCGCATGCACCAGGAAAAGACCTATCCCCGGCACGAGAGCGGCTCGCGCCTGAACAACCCGGACTTTGCCGCACTGGCCCGCGCCTACGGCTATGCCGGCGTGCGCATCACCCGCACCGGTGAATTCGAGGCCGAACTGCTGGCCGCGCTGGACCGGCCCGAGGGCAC
>JAQGMN010000313.1 GCA_028292345.1 Polaromonas sp.
ACGTTTATTACCAGCATGCCGGGCTTTGCCGCTCGGCGCTGGATGCTTCGCTGGCTGCGGAACTGCAAGCCAAAGAGGTCCTGGACCGCGCGATGCGCCGGGCCATGGACCCCTCCAACCCATCACAAAAGGAAGACCCCACCCATGGCAAGAGCTGACGCCAAAACCGCCGTACTCGCAGACGGCCTGCGCTACAAATCCAAAGTTTCGGGCTCGCCTTTTGCGGCCACCACGTCGTTCGGCGCGGCCACCATGTCGTGCTTCATGTGCGGCAAGCACCGCGCCCGTTCCCTGATGGGCACTCGCAAGGTGCTGGGCAAGTCCCAGGCCGTGTGCTCGCCTTCGTGCAAGGGGCTGGACGAAGCGCTTGAGGCCGCTGCCGCCGCCTCGGCCGCCGCAGCCGCTGCTTCGTCTGCCGCCTGAGGCCATGCCGGGGAGCGCAGGCTTGACCCGGCCGTGATTTCCAGGCGCCTGGGCAGCGCACTGCATGCTGCCAGGCCTGTCGAAACTCCTGGCAGCCATCGGCATCGACGTAGAAAGGGAAAACTGTCATGAATCCCCATTCCAGAACACTTTCCGTGCTGCAGCCTGACGAGGCCACCGACCATATTCGCGGACCGGCATCGGCGCCGGTCACGCTGGTCGAATATGGCGATTTCGAATGCCCGGCCTGTTCCCAGGCCTACGGCGCGGTGAACATCCTGCGGGCGCATTTCGGCGACCAGCTGCGCTTCGTGTTTCGCCATTTTCCCCTGCGCGAAGTGCATCCGCATGCCGAGCTGGCGGCGGAAGCGGCCGAGGCGGCCGGCGCGCAAGGGCGTTTCTGGCCGATGTACGACCTGCTGTTCACCCATCCGCAGCAGCTGAAGGAAAAGCATCTGCTCGACCATGCCAGCCAACTCGGGCTGGACATGGCGCGCTTGCGCAATGAAATGACCGACCATGTTTACCTGCAGCGGGTGCAGGAGCATGTGCTGGGCGGCCAGCAACTGGGCGTGCGGTCGACGCCGGCGTTTTACGTCAACGGCGTGTTCACCGACGTCTCGTTCGGCCTTGAGCACCTGCATGAGGCGGTTGACAAGGCCTTGCAGCGCACCTGAGCCCAGCGGCCGTGAAGGCGGCACCGGTGGACCGATAATGGTCCGCTTCTGAGTCACGTCCGCAAGGGGTGAATCGCATCCAATCCCCATTAGGACCATTCCGTGAGAAAAACATTCCTCCTCAAGATCGAAGGCAAGAACCGTGACCGCCTGGTCGAAGCCAGCAAGCACGACATCCGCAAGTACGTCAAGCGCGAACGCAGCCGGCCCTTGCCCGCAGGCGTGGATTTCTGGGATTTCGACTGCAAGTTCGGCAGCGACGAAGCCGCCGCGGCGGTGGTGCACTTTGCCACGCTCATGAGCCTGATCGACACCGCCGTGCAGGAAGGCGCCGAGCAGTTTTACGTCGAGGTCGTCACCAGGCATGGCCACCGCAGCGCCCGGCCGCAGGGCGCCGAAGCCACTTCCGGCGACGACGAAGACTTCGAATAAGCCAGGCCCAGGCCCGGCGTTACCGGGCCTTATTTGCCTCTTGCGCCGGCCTGGGCTGGCCGGCCGCTTCACGCAGCTTGTCCTTCTTGCTCGGGCGCTTGCCCTTGATGCCGCCGACCGACAGCGGATCGGCGGCATTCGGCGCAAGGACCTCCTCCGGCTCGAAACCCGCGACCTGCTCGCGCGGCACGCTCAGGCGCTGGCGCTTTTCGATCAGCCGGAAATGCGCTTGGGTAGCGGCGCTGACAAAACTGATGGCCATGCCGCTTTCGCCGGCCCGGCCGGTGCGGCCGATGCGGTGCGTGTAGTCGCTGGACGAGCGCGGCAAATCGTAGTTCACCACCACCGGCAGCTGAACAATGTCCAGCCCCCGCGCCGCCACGTCGGTGGCCACCACCACCTGAACCCGCTTTTCCCTGAAATCGAGCAGCACCTGGCTGCGCTTGCCCTGGCTCAGTTCGCCGTGGAAGGGCTCGGCCTCGATGTCGGCCTTGCGCAGCTTGTCGGCCACGATCTCGGCGGCATGCTTGGTGGCGACGAACACCAGCACGCGGCTCCATTTCTCGGTCTGCACCAAGTGGCGCAGCAGCTGCGTGCGGCGGCTCGGATCGACTTCGATGGCGCGCTGCGCTATGTCGGGCTCGGCCTGCGGCGCGGCCTGCACCTCGATGCGCAAGGGCTGCTGCAGCATGCCGGCGGCCAGCGCCTCGATGGCCGGCGGAAAGGTAGCCGAGAAAAACAGGTTCTGGCGCTGCGCCGGCAGCATCTGCAGCAGGCGGCCCAGTTCCTCGCCAAACCCGAGGTCCAGCAGCCGGTCGGCTTCATCGAGCACCAGGGTTTCGACGGCGTCCAGCGCCAGCGCGTTGTGGTCGATCAGGTCGATCAGCCGGCCCGGCGTGGCGACGATGATGTCGGCGCCACCGCGCAGGTTCATCATCTGCGGATTGATCGACACGCCGCCGAACACCACGGCCACCTTGATGCGCTGCGGCAGGTACTTGGCCAGGCTGACGATGGCTTCGCCCACCTGGGCGGCCAGTTCGCGCGTCGGCACCAGGACCAGGCCGCGAATGCGCCGCCTGGGGCCGGCCGGCGATTCGGCCAGCCGGTGCAGCAAGGGCAGGGCGAACGCCGCCGTCTTGCCCGAGCCGGTCTGGGCTGACGCGACGATGTCGCGGCCCTGCAAAATGGCGGGAATCGCCGCGGACTGGACCGCCGTGGGCGCAAGGTAGCCCTTGTCGGCCATCGCGCGCGACAAGGCGGGCAGCAGGGCCGGCGAAAAGCCGAGGGATGAAAAGGGCATGGGAAAGGTGCTCGGAAAGAAGGCAGAAAGCGAAGACGCCCAAAGCCGGTTGGGGCTGCGACCGGTTGTCGCCAGAACCCGCAAGTTTAAGCCCGGCCCTTTCGGCGCCTGTTCGCCATGCCGGCATGGCCGTCCCATCGGCATTGGGCATTTCACCAGGATGCTATTGAATGCATAGCTGCCTGCGCTTATGAGACCTGCGAAAAGCTTGTTTTTCTCATGAATTCATAGTGGATGGCGCTGTTGCCTGCCTTCGTGCCGCCCGAACGCAGCAGCGGTTGGCGCCGCCTGTAAATGGGCGCTTTTCGAGTCCCGCATCGTCGGACGCTTCTTACCTTTTCTGCGTTGACCCGCCTACGGCTGCGTCCGGCGGCCTTCGTTACCGTGGCTGTTTCAACCGGCCTTCATAACCAAGGAACAAGCATGCTGGCAATGAACTACCGTGGCCCCTACCGGGTGCGCGCAGAGCAAAAATCCGCGCCTTACATCGAGCATCCGGGCGATGCCATCATCCGCGTCAACCGCGCCTGCATCTGCGGATCGGACCTGCATCTGTACCACGGCCTGGTTCCCGACACGCGCATCGGCACCACCTTCGGCCACGAGTTCACCGGCGTGGTGGAGGAGGTGGGCTCGGCGGTGCACAAGCTCAAGGTCGGCGACCAGGTGCTGGTTCCGTTCAACGTGTTTTGCGGCGCCTGCTATTTCTGCCAGCGCGAGTTGTACAGCAACTGCCACAACGTCAACCCCGAGGCCAGCGCGGTGGGCGGCATCTACGGCTATTCGCACACCACCGGCGGCTACGACGGCGGCCAGGCCGAGTATGTGCGCGTGCCCATGGCCGATGTCGGCCCGACGGTGATTCCCGCCGACCTGGACCTGGACGATGCGGTGCTGCTGACCGACGCCTACCCGACCGGCTACCAGGCCGCCGAGATGGGCGACATCCGCGAAGGCGAGACGGTGGTCGTGTTCGGCGCCGGGCCGGTCGGGATTTTTGCCGCCAAGTCGGCCTGGCTGCTGGGCGCGGGCCGGGTGATCGTGGTGGACCATGTGGAATACCGGCTGGAGTTCGTGAAAAAGTTTGCCCAGTGCGAAACCGTCAACTTCAAGGAAGTGGACGACATGGCGCTGCACATCAAGAAAATGACCGACTGGATGGGCGCCGATGTCTGCATCGACGCCGTGGGCTGCGAGGCGGCGGGCAACTTTGCCCAGTCGCTGACCGGCGTCAAGCTCAAGCTGCAGGGCGGCTCGGCCACGGTGCTGCACTGGTGCATCAACTCGGTGCGCAAGGGCGGCAAGGTGTCGATCGTCGGCGTCTACGGTCCGACCTTCAATGCGATCCCGATTGGCAATGCCGTCAACAAGGGGCTGACGCTGCGCATGAACCAGGCCAGCGTCAAGCGCCATCTGCCCCGGCTGATCGAGCACATCCAGGCCGGCCGCATCAAGCCCAGCGAGGTCATCACGCACCGCTTACCGCTCGAGGAGATCGCGGAAGCGTACCACATGTTCTCCAGCAAGATGGACAACATCATCAAGCCGGTGCTGATCCCGCCGTCGATCCGCCATTGAAGGAGGAACAAGCCATGGCCCACGTCCACATCGACCACACTCCTCCCGGCCCGCGCGCGCAGGCCCCCCGCGACCAGATCGAAGGCTGGGGCGCCGATCTCGACACCGCGAACCGGCCCGCCTACCCGATGGAGCGCACGCCGCCGCGCCTGGACGGCATTCCGGCGCTCGTCCCGCAGCTGCGCAAGGTGGAGATCTTCCACTCCACCGAACGCCCGGGCATCACGCCGGTGTTCGGCAGCAGCACGCCGCCTCGCGGCATCAGCGGCGCGCTGCGGCGCGTCGCCTACAAGTTCAGCGAGAACGACCTGCGCCACTGGTTCATCCTGCTGTTCGCCGACCGCGTGAATGTCGGCGAGGGCATCGTCGAAGACCTG